>JBCCKZ010000698.1:0-3560 GCA_039027135.1 Planctomycetota bacterium | reverse complement strand
CAGCGGACTGTATTTCTCACAGGCGATCATCTGGCACAAGACGCTTCCCGTGATGACTCGCAAGGATTTCATGGGGGCTTACAAATAGACGTTCTGTGGCCGAAAGGAAGGGGCCGGCCACAAGTTCTACGGGCCGAACAACGCGACCGACTTTTGACAGTTCAAGAGGATTCTGCCCAAGCTATTGGAAAACCTCACCGGTTAAGCGACCGACGAGCCTTCTTGCTGAAACTCGATCCGCCATCTTGCGATGTGAACGTCGATCGCTGCCAACGCTTTAACGGTGAAGCTGCAGAGCTCTGGCGCACTGGCGAGTCCCCGATCCCCATAGACGCTCTTGAGGAGAGCATGAGATGAGCTGCTAAACTGTGGCGTCTAAGGCACTCCTTCCAACAACTGTCGCGCTTTTCGGATGCGGCGACGCATAAGGACTATCAGCGATGAAATCACTGAGATGGATCTACACTGCTTTTCTTTTCTGTTTGAGCTCGCTTCCTGGGGGAGCATTCGCAGCGGCTCAAGACGCCGCGAAGTCTGAGTTTGTTGCTGTTGAATTCGATGCAGAGAAGAGGGAAGAGTTGGACGGCGTTCCAGTTGACGAAGGCAATGACACTAGCCACGCGATTCTTGTTTGGAGCATTGTCTTAGGCTCTATTGCAAGCGGATTGAGCATCGTCGGTTTGGTTCTGTGGTTGATCTATCGCTACGAGAAAAAACGCACGACTGAGTTGGCGAGCGTTGCGGACGAGCTTGGCATGCAGTTCACACCGGGAGCAGACGAAAGATTGCTTCCGGTGCTGCAACAGTTCCGTCTTTTCAACCAGGGCCACAGCCGAAGAATGAAGAATGTCATGACGGCGGTGACCGATCAACTGACCCTCACGATCTTTGACTACCAATACACAACCGGTGGCGGAAACAACTCGCGAACACACAGCCGTACGCTTGTTGCCTTGGAATCGGCTGCGTTTCAGCTGCCGCAGTTCTCAGTTCGCCCTGAAGGATTGGGGGACAAGCTTGCTGCCAAGTTGGGGTTCCAAGATATCGACTTTGATCAACATCCCGAGTTCTCGTCTAAGTTTGTGCTACAAGCAATCGACGAAAACGCGACTCGACGCTTTTTCACGCCCCAGCTTCTAGACTTGTTTGCATCCCGGCCTGAACTCTCAGTCGATGCAGTTCCAGGTTTGATCACATACCGGGAATCCAAACGAGCGAAGCCCGAAGACATTCGTGATCTCCTGTCTGATGCCTACGAATTTGCGCACAAGTTAGAGGAGAACTTAGCTAAGTAGCTCGCATCAACTTTCTTGATCGCATGAGGGTATCTTTGCTATGTGCTCATTGTTTTTGATACGTCTGATTTTCATCGCCGTAGTAGTCAATGCGCTCGGCGGTCGCTTGCGAAATCAGCCACTCGTTCAAACACGAACACGTTGACCCGCTCAGTTACTCCGCGCTCGACAATTTGCCTCCCGGTCATCCCGACAAGTACTACCCCAACTCGCCGCCCGATCCTCCCTGGGTGCAACGTCGGTGGTGACTTGAACGAGAGAACTCGCTACGGAGTCGCCAATTCGCAATTAACTGCTTGAATTGACGACCAAAATCCGGGCAATCTCCCGAATACTTCACAGTGCCCGAGCCAGCTACTCTGCTGGCTTCTCATGTCCCAGGTTTCGTCTTTGGTAGCCGCCCAAACGTGTGACAACTCAGGGACTCTCTCCTCCTTAGAGCTCCCGATGGAACTGACCAATCCAGTCAGAGACTCTTCTCATTTACAACGACAAAAGTGACGCACTGGCAAACGCTCGAGTAATCAAGAGTTCGCGATCTGGACACGAACTAACTCGCGAATAACCGCTGAATCCAAAGTCGAAAGAACCGATCGACAATCACAAATGAAGATTCCTCTCGCTCAATGATGTCACCTGTTTCTAGCGACTCGGCAGCTCGCTGCGCGTTTGATGCACTTCGAAGTCCGAATCGGCGCGTAAAGTCAGATGAAAACGGCTTGGGTGGCTCCTCACTTTCAGCCAGCCCACGAAGGAATCGCTGCTCGTTCTTGGTCATGGCTTCCCAAAGATTAACGTACGCGTGACTTTCTCGGCGAAGCAGCTCAGCCACCGCCGTATCGAGATCTTCCTCGGCAACTTCATCACCAGCTTCCGTCATCGACCAAAGAACGTGACAAAGGTGCTGGGTATAGAAAGGGTGACCACCTGTTCTCTCACACAGCGACGCGATGGTTTGCCGATCAATTCGTTTGTCGGCATCTTGAAATCGCTTGGTAATAAACGGCTGCCAATGCTTTGTTTCGATCGGCCCGATAGGGTAATGCATTGCGCTGCGATAAAGCGGTCGTGATTCATTTAGAAACATGGATTGCAGAAGGTGCTTGCGGCTGCCCAAGAAAACGTAGGCAACGTTCTTGTGATGTTGTATGCTGCTTCGGATTTGTTGCTCGGTGGAGTCATTCTCGTAGTCCATGATCTGTTGAAACTCATCAAAGACCATCACGACTGTCTTGCCTGTCTTGTCCGCAAGCTTTTGCGGGGCATTCAGCACTTCAACCAAATCAGTCTTCGAGACCGAGCGCCCGTCGATTCCAAAATCGATCTTAGGTTGGCCCGAAGCGTCTAGCGAAACACTGGGCCGCAGTCGCCCAAAGAGAGACTTACCCAGTTCCAGCAAACGCTTCGATGTTGACACCGCCGCCACAGAAACGGCCTTCGCCGTCGCCTGCGAAAACGCTGCCGATCCATCCGTTGGCCAAAGGTCGACGTAGACCGTAACGAACTGCTTCTTGGGGAGCTTGCCCAGCGCACGCAAGATCAACGAAGTCTTTCCCATCCTGCGTTCGGCATAGACAAATGACCTACCCGCCGATTTCATCATGTCCGTCAGATCAGCCAGTTCTTTCGTGCGATTGCAGAACGCACCATTCCCAACGATACCACCAAACGAAAAAGGATTCACAGCTCATACCTTTGAATTACGCAGATTGCGTAACGCATTTTGCGTAATCCCGCGTGCCGCGGCAACTCCAAAAATCCTCTCGCTCGGGCGAATATCGCGGTTAACGAACTCGAAGACATGGCTAAACCCCTGACAGCGCCGCCGCCGATTCATGTTTGGCCGCGATTACCACCTGACCATCCGTACCACGTTCCGCCCGGCTACTCCGCACCTGACAACTTGCCTCCAGGTCATCCTGGCGAGTACTACCCCGACATGCCACCCGATCCGGCCATCTATCCAGTGGAGGAAGACCCGGGTTCCGTTGGCGACGCGAGTCAATCCTGACCGCGTTCACTCTTGCCAATACTGAGGTTGATCGAGAGATGTGCAGCAGCGAACAGTTCCTTCGTTGCTTTCGATCGCTCCCGGTTGTAGTTCCTTTACCATCCATGCGTCCGCATTCTTGGGCAGGATGGGATACGGTGCGTCGAAGCCTTTTCCACCGGCTGGAGCGAAGCCAAATCGCGAGTAGTAGTCGGGGTAGCCAAGCACAAAGACCAAGGCGATGCTTCGCGATTTGAGTTGGGTAAGTGCCTCGT
>JBCCKZ010000697.1:0-3565 GCA_039027135.1 Planctomycetota bacterium | reverse complement strand
CCTCACATGGCGAATTTGGCCATATTCGTATTCGCACTTTGCGATGTATTTCTTCGCAAAATCAAGATAAGTGAGAATGCCTTCAGCATCCGTCCACTGACGAAAAAGATAGTTGTTTTTAAAGAAGTGGTTATGGCCGAATGCCGCGTGAGCGATGACGAGCGTTTGCATCGTCATCGTGTTTTCTTCCATGATGTAATTCACGCAGGGATCCGAGTTGATCACCAGTTCGTAGGCCAGGGTCTGAGCACCTTTGCGATAAAGCAACTCTTCGCGTGCGAAGTGCTTTCCGAATGACCAATGAGAGTACATCGAGGGCATGCCCGTCGATGCATAGCAATCAAGCATCTGTTCAGCTGTGATCACCTCAATTTGATTTCGGTAGGTGTCGAGCTTGAGCTCATCGTGGGCGATTCGCTCGACTGCGGAATAGACGCTTTGAAGCGTCTCGAAGTCCCATTCGCTACCCCGGTAAAGTGGCTCACTTGCAATCAGTGGATCCACGAGGGATTGGCGTCCACGCATGGTGGGTAAGCTTGTTGGACGCGATTTCATCCGATCGCTCCGTTTCTTTCAGCCGCTGCAGCGCTGGAGCCTCGTCGCTGTGTCGCAAATAGCTTGCGAAAGACAGGAAAGATCTCTGACGCTTCAGTGACCTGAGCCATCTGAAAGCAATCCGAGTCATCGATGGATTCGTATCCTTGCCACAGGAGTGAATCACCGGGCAGCACGTAGTCACCAACCTCGATGTAAGCGTAGTACTGGCAGATAGGCAAGATGTCGTTGAGAAGTAGTGACATCGTTCGGGGCATGTCGTGATCAAAGTTATGGCCATCAGACGCTTGAGCAGCGTAGATATTCCAATCGGCGACAGGGTATCGATTGCGAACGATCTGGCTCATCACTTCGAGCGCCGACGAGACCACGGTTCCGCCGGAATCTGTGCCATGAAAGAAAGTCTCTTCATCAACCTCTGCCGCTGTGTAGGTGTGACGAACGAAAACTAGTTCCACGTACTGATAGTGCCTTGCTAGGAAGAGATGCAAAAGAATGTAGAAACGTTTGGCCAGCGACTTGAGATCTTCCGTCATCGAGGCGGATGTATCCATCAAGCAGAACATCACTGCCTGCGAAGTGGGGCGAGGCTGTGTGGTGAAATGGTTATAGCGCAGGTCAACCGTATCGAGGAATGGAACTTGCCGCATTCTCTTTTGGGCAATCTCTATTCGGCCACGTAATTCTTGGGCTTCATCGCTCTCGCTATCGAGTTCTTCTAGTTCTTTCTCCATGGCTTCCAGGTCACGGCCTTTCGGGCGTCCCAGCGCGATGCGCCGTGCTAGGGAACGTCTCATCGTCTCGGACAGGTTGAGGCGTTGGGGTGAGCCATCGCATGAATATCCCGCTCGAACCGTAACAGGGTTATCGATCGATCGAAGCTTTTTCTTTGCCAGGTTAGGTAGTTGCAGATCCTCGAAGAACAGATCCAAGAACTCGTCCCGACTAAGTACGAAAGTGAAGTCATCTTGGCTATCGCCATCGGGGCTGCCACCCTGCCCCGACCCGTCCTCGCCGCTCTTGGGACGCAGGATTCGATCACCTCGTTGATAACCGCGGTTGCCGGGTAGGACGTACTGGCGATCGCCAACATCATTTTGATGTCCGAAGATTGGCTCGGTCACATCGGCGGGATCGATGGTGACTTCTTGACCGCTGTCGATATCGGCGATCTTGCGGCCCTTGATGGCTTCGTCGACCGCCCGACGAACGTGGGAGCGGACCCTTCGCAAGAAACGACCGCGGTTGCCGAGGTTCTTGGACTTTGGGTTCCGGCGACGGTCGATGAACACGGCTTAACTTTTTGAGACTCGCATATACCAATCCACCAAGCGGCGTACCTGCCGTTCGGTGTAGCCTCGTTGGGTCATGCGGCCAACGAACTCATTGTGCTTTTGCTCGGCATCGCTGTCTTTCTTGGCACCAAACGAGATGACTGGAAGCAGCTCTTCAATCTGGCTGAACATCCGTTTCTCGATCACGTCACGGATCTTCTCGTAACTCGTCCAGTCGGGGTTTTGACCATTGTTCTTGGCTCGTGCCCGCAAGGCGAATTTGACGACTTCGTAGCGGAAGTCCTTTGCATTGGAGATGCCGGCGGCGTGTTCGATCTTCTCGAGTTCTTCGTTGAGAATATCGCGATCCATTAGCTGACCGGTGTCAGGATCCTTGTAATCTTGGTCGTCGATCCAGGCATCCGCGTAGCCAATGTAACGATCGAAAAGATTTTGACCGTAACTGTGATAAGACTCCAGGTATGCTTTACGGATTTCATTTCCGATGAACTCGGCGTACCGTGTCGCTAGCTCTTCTTTGACAAACTCGAGATATCGCTGCTCGGTCTCCTCGGAGAACTGCTCACGATGAATTGTTTTCTCGAGCACGTACATCAGGTGCACGGGATCAGCTGCGACTTCATGGGTGTCGAAGTTGAAAGTTTCGGACAGGATCGTGTAGGCGAATCTTGTTGAGATGCCAGTCATGCCCTCGTCAACGCCGGCGGCGTCACGGTATTCGCCGACCGTTCGGGCGTTGGGGTCGGTGTCCTTGAGCGACTCTCCATCATACACACGCAGCTTGGCGTGCAGCGATGAGTTTTCGTGGTCCTTCAATCGCGTCAGCACGCTAAATCGTGCCATCATCTCGAGTGTGTCTGGTGCACAAGGTGCGTTGCCCAGCTGCGAGTTCTGGACGAGTTTATCGTAGATCATCCGCTCTTCAGTGACACGCAAGCAATAGGGCACTTTGACAACGCAGATTCGATCGAGAAAAGCCTCGTTGTTGCGATTCGCCTTAAACGTTTCCCACTCCGATTCATTGCTGTGAGCCAGAATAATGCCTTGGTAGGGAAGAGCGCCTACGTTCTCGGTCCCAACGTAATTGCCATCCTGAGTGGCGGTCAAAAGCGGATGGAGCATCTTGATGGGAGCCTTGAACATCTCCACAAACTCAAGCATCCCCTGAGTCGTTCGATTCAATCCGCCGGTGTAGGAATACGCGTCCGAGTCATTGGGGCTGAAGTGTTCCAACTTTCGAATATCGACTTTGCCAACCAATGACGAGATGTCTTGATTGTTCTCGTCACCGGGTTCGGTCTTGGTGACAAGACATTGCCGCTGTTCGCTAGGGATGAGCCGAACCACATTGAAGCGAGAAATGTCACCGCCAAACTCATCGAGTCGTTTCAATGCCCAGGGCGACATGCAGCCAGGAAGACGCCTTATCGGAATGTTGTATCGATCTTCGAGAGTTGGCCCCATCGTTTTGGGATCAAACAAACCCAGGGGACTTTCGTAAATTGGACTTACTTCGTCGCCAGCTGCGAGCACGTACACCGGCTGCGTTTGCATCAGCTTCTTCAAGGTATCCGCGAGCGAAGACTTACCGCCACCGACGGGACCGAGCAGATAGAGAATCTGTTTGCGTTCTTCGAGCCCCTGAGCCGCATGGCGAAAGTAGCTAACAATTCGTTCGATGGTTTCCTCAAGGCCATAGAACTGGTTGAAGGCTT
>JBCCKZ010000696.1:0-3580 GCA_039027135.1 Planctomycetota bacterium | reverse complement strand
GAGACTTTGTAACGCCTGACGATATCAAGGCGGCAACCTTGCCAGCGTTTAGACATCGTGTCGTGCTCAGTCCGAATGCTGAATTGGATGGTACAACGACCGATGACGCATTAGGCCACATTCTCGAATCCGTCGAGGTCCCACGGTGAGCGTTCGCCCTGGTCCAGCGGCAGTTTGGACATTTTTAATCGCGGCTCTGCTTTCCGCGGTGGGCTTTTGGGTCCCCTCGCTTGTCTATCTAGTCGCACCACTATTGATCGGCACTTTAGTGGGAATGTTTTATGATTGGCGGACGCTGAGCGATGCCTATGGTTCGGTGAGTATTCGGCAGTCGTTGCCCACGACTATTGGACGTGGCATTCCATTCGAAGTGCAATGGGATGTTGCACGAAAATGGCCCCGTAGTCTTCGAGCGGAGTTTCGTGGTGGTGTACCGCAGAGTGCGAAGCCGAACCAGTGGGCCGTGTCCAAGAAACTTGGTGGCCAACCCCAACCAGACGCTGAGTTTGTCGGTAGCTTCAAACTTCCTCGTCGCGGCAAGTACGAGTTTGGCCCCATTTGGCTCAGACTGACAGGGCCATTGGGGCTCTTGGATGTGAAGCGGACATACCAACAGAAGGCGTCCATTGACGTGCTTCCGGAGTCCTATTGGTCTTCACAACAAATTGCACGAGACGAAACGGCTGAGCGACAGATCCTCGATCAGGTCGCACGCTCGCGCCAACAGGGTGTTGGGACCGAATTTGAGTCTTTGGCCGAGTTCCGCACGGGGGATGACTCCAAGCGGATCGATTGGCGCGCGTCCGCTCGTGTTAATCGTTTAATTGTCCGCCGATTTCAGGTTGAGCGGCACCGCGATGTGATGTTGATCATTGATAGCGGACGTTTGATGGCGACGGAAACCGATACAGGATCCAAGCTTGATAACGCAGTTGATTCCGCGTTGATGCTGAGCCGTGTGGCATTGCAGAGTGGCGATCGATGTGGACTGGGAGTCTTTGATGATAGGGTTCTTGGTTATCTGCCACCACTTTCCGGTCCCACTGCTATGCGAAGCCTTGTCCAAGGGGTTTACGATCTGCAGTCAAGATGGCGGGAATCCGATTTCAGTCCAATGTTTGCTAGATTGAAGTCGAGGCAACAAAAGAGATCTTTGATCATCATCATTTCGGATATCTCTGGCGAGGACACGACGAGACGTTTTCGAGCTTCCTTAACCTCTCTAGCTCGACAACATGTTGTGCTGTTCGTTGCCTTGAAGACACCACAACTGTCCGCGCTAACAAAGCAACCAGTCGCTGACATGTTGGAGGCTTCGAGGCGTGCCGTTGGGTTTCGATTGCTTCGCGAGCGGGAGCGTGCTATCCGTTCGTTAAAACGCAGCGCCGTTCACGTGCTTGATGTCGAGCCTCAAGAGTTGACCGTACCGCTTATTAATCAGTTTGTTGAGCTGAGGTCTCAAAACGCTCTCTGAGAAATCCATGGGCGATGTAGACGAGCCAAAATGCGGCTGTCACTCCCGCAAATATCAGCCGTGAAGAATCGCTCAAATGGCTTTGACGTAGATAGCTTTCAATAATCGCAGCAAAAATCAACATCAGAGCGACACCAACACAAATTCGCGTGGCCTCGCTACCTGCTTGACGCAGGCTCTCGGTACGGGAGAGCAATCCTGGCCTGACGACCGCGTCGCCGAGCATCAAGCCAACGCCTCCGCACAGAACAATTGCGCCGATCTCAGTCACTCCGTGAGGAAGGATCCAAGCCCAAAACTCCGTATAGATTCCTGCGTTGTGGTGCACGCCCGCGAAGGCTCCCAAGATCATGCCGTTGTAAAACATCAATAGTATCGTTGGGATTCCAGCCAAAATCCCAACGCCCATCGCAAGTAGCCCAACCTTCAAGTTGTGGCTAAACAAAAACGAAGCGAAGAAGAACTTATCTCCACCACGTTGTTCGCGACCGTATCGAAGTACCGCCATCAACTGCTCACGGCTTGATCCTGGTGTCCTTGTTTCGCCTGGTGGAAGTAACGCATAAGCGGCGATGACATCATTCGCGGTGACGACATAAGCAAGCAAACCACCGCCGACAAGAATGCAAGTGGCGACAAGATGGTATCGCCAGGTTCGCGCGATCGAACTGGCGAAACCGGCGAAGATGTATCGGCCGACACCACTGAAAATTGATTGACGAGGTGGCACGTAGATGAAACTATGGGCCGCCGCGGTGAGGTCGTTGAGATAGCTGATTAGTTGTCGGTCGCGAGTTCTCGTGGACACCTGAGCTAGGTGGACGGCGGTGCGTCGATACAAAACATCGATGCGATGAATTTCTTCGGATGTCAAACTTGAGCTAGAGCGGCGTGCCCTGCTCAACAGGGAGTGCAGTTCCTCCCAGTCGGGTTTGTTACGTGATATAAAGTCACTCATAGGGCTTTCTCACAAGATTTATTAATCAATCGCATGTCAGAACGTATTCGTTTTGAAACTCCCGAGAACATTGAAGTCTCCTACGACGTGGCGGGATTGGGAACACGATTTGCCGCTTGGGTATTTGATCAATTCCTCGTCACGATTGTAGTCTTTATATCGTTCTTTGCGTTGCTTCTTACCGGTATCGCTGGCGATTTCATCGCCGAACAGTTTAAGGACTCGTTTGATGCATCACCTCCCGGCCAACCGCCGCAATTGACCACCTATCTGATTGGATTTTTTTACATTCTGTTTTCGCTAGGTAGCTTTGTTTACTTTGCCATCTGCGAACTGGTGATGCGTGGCCAGACCTTTGGTAAACGGAAACTTGGAATCCGCGTTATTCAAGCGGATGGTTTTTCACTGCGTCCATCAAGTGTGCTTGTGCGAACAGTTTTCCGCGTGGCCGATCATTTGCCGGTGCTTTGGATCATTCCTTTTACAACGGCGCAAAGCCGCCGGATCGGCGACTTCGTCGCGGGCACCATTGTGGTCAGTGATGATGCCGAAGAATTAAGTCCGGTCAGAGAAAGTGTTTCAAAAGATCGACTTGCGGAGGCACAGTTCAAGTTTTCAAACGCGGCACTTGGCAATGTGACGGCCAAGGACATTCAGACCACCGAGAGAGTGCTCGCCAGGGTACCCGACATCGGCCATGCCGAGGCGGCAAAGATCATGAAATCAATCTGCGATTCGCTAGCGAGCCGCATGAATGTGGAGCCACCCGAGGATTCGGCAAGCGAGCAGTTTCTCCGGGACTTTTTGGCGGCACACTATTACGTGGAGCATCGCCGCCTTGGATGAGACACTAGTCCTGATCTTTGAATACGCGGATGCGAATGTCTTTCCACGAGACCTTGTAGGGGCCGGTTCCTTTCTTGATGCTGTGCACCTGAAGTCCGATCACACCTGAGGCGTCTCGGTCGTCATGAAAGTCGGCAACCTTTTGGCCGTTGACAAAGGTTTGAATGTGATCGCCTTTGG
This sequence comes from Planctomycetota bacterium, assembly GCA_039027135.1. GTDB lineage: Bacteria > Planctomycetota > Planctomycetia > Pirellulales > Pirellulaceae > Rubripirellula. Next base: position 122 of record JBCCKZ010000696.1, on the reverse strand, counting down.
CAACGACACGAAACTGATTCCACTCTTCTGGTTTGTAAGCCTCCTGGGCTTGTGATGCGTTGACGGTTGCATCCATCCATTTGGTCCGACGGCCTTCGTCCCAAACATTTCCCGCGCAGCCG
>JBCCKZ010000695.1:0-3582 GCA_039027135.1 Planctomycetota bacterium | reverse complement strand
CCCCCCCCCCCCCCCCCCCCACGACTCCCCTACGGCTTATTCGCTTATGCCCTCAAGCAAAAAGCCCCGTCACAGCGGACGCTTTGACGAGCTCACGAGGCTGATTCAAGTGGTTGTAGACGATCGTCTCAGGATCGATTCCGAAACTGTGGTAGATCGTTGCCAGCATCTCCGTCGGGTGCACGGGCAAATCGACAGGGGCCGAAGCCGTCTTATCGCTCTTTCCATGGACGTAACCTCGTTTCATGCCGGCACCCGCCATCACCGCGGTGTAGCAATATGGCCAGTGATCGCGGCCATCATCCGAATTGTTATTTCCAGATGTACTGACACCACGCTGAGGACTTCGACCAAACTCGCCAACGGCGACCACAAGCGTTTCATCTAGCAAACCTCGGTCGTCCAAATCAGTGATCAAAGTTGAGAGCCCCGAGTCGAGCATCGGAGCGGATTGATCCTTCATTCGTTTGGACAATCCGCTGTGATGATCCCAGGAGTGATTGTTGCTGTTGGCAACCTTAGGCCAAATCACTTCAACGACCCGAGTGCCAGCTTCGACCAATCGTCGAGCTAGCAAACAACTTTGCCCAAACGTATTTCGCCCGTAGGCATCACGAATGGCGTCGCTTTCAGATGCAAGGTCAAAAGCTTCACGAGCTTGACCAGATAGAATCAGCGATAAAGCACGATCATAGTTCTCGTCGAGCTTAAACGACTCAACCGCCTTGTTGATGTCGGGCATTTGGGCATTGAGCAGATCACGAAGCTTTGCACGGCGTTGCAATCGAACGTCAAAAACGTCCTGCCTCATCGCAAGGTCATCCACACGAATCTTGGACATCTTTTCCATATCCATGTCATCGCCCGGCGGATAGAGCGTGTAGGGATCGAAAGCTTTACCAAGAAACCCAGATGTTCCACCTTTGCCAACCACATTCGACTCTTGCAAAGGACGAGGCAGCATCACAAACGGAAGCATCGGCTCATCAATCGGCCGCATTTTGACAATGTTGCTTCCAAAGTTGGGAAAGTCTTTCGGCGACGGTGGCTCAAGCTGGCCGGAGGGCGAAACCTTATCCGTCGTGTATCCCGTCATCATCTGATAGATGGCAGCCGTATGATTGAATAACCCGTTGGGCGTATACGACATCGATCGAATCATGGTGAATCGGTCATTGATCTTGGCCAAGTGAGGCAGGTTCTCGGTGAACTTCACCCCCGGGATCTGGGTACTGATCGGCGAGAAAATGCTTTTCACGTTGTCCGGAACATTCTCTTTGGGATCCCACAAGTCCAAATGACTGGGACCACCTTGCAAATACACCATGATGATGCTTTTTGCCTTGTTCCAGCCCGGACCACCATGCCCACCACCCACGACATGACCTGCATCACTCGCTTCAGCCGCGTTTGCCGTTTGGAGTTGCAACAACTGGGGCAAAGAAAGCCCCAACATTCCTGCCGATCCCACTCGAAGGAACGCACGCCTGGTCGCGCCGAGATGAGGATCACACAGATCCTTCGCCGCATAGCCTTTAAAGTTCAGCATCTTTCTTTTCCTTCGAGAGTGTTTGCGGTGTTATGTGAGCCGTGGGCCGGATGCGGCGTAGCCGCGAAGGCACCGGGCCAAATCGCTGCAGGAGGATCAAGGGCCGCTCCGCGACGACTTGGAGTCGGTTCTTTTGAGTAAGTTCAAAGATAGGGCCAAAACGAGGAACTCGGGATTGGCGAAAGGTCGTTGGTGCCTGCCCGGCCCCTCCATTCGCTTCGCTCATATCCGCGTCACGGCTCACATCGCAGAACCTACGGCTTATTCGAAAGATCAAATTCACCATGCGAACCTCAATGATTGAAAAGGAATGCGGGTGAATTGACCAAAGCCCAAATCAGGTCTTCGGCTCCGGTGCGTCTAGCGTTTTGAATTTGGCTCTTACTTGCCTCCACGTCAGCCCGCAATCGCACCAAGGCGGGATCAATCGGCGTCTCAGCGGAGAAACGCTTGATAGCTTTACCGAGTCTGACAACCTCAGTGTCCGGCGGCACGGCTTTGCGAACTTCATTCAACTTTGTTCGCAGTTTTTGAAACTCCGAATCAACGACTTCGACGTATTGGTTCAATGTGGCTTTTTGGCCGTCCGAACGAGCTTCTTCCACTGTACGCGAGATCGAAGCAAGCGTCTCATTGAGCCCAAGACGAATCTGGTCCGTGTCTGTTGACACCGATACTCTGAAACGCCCCAGAAGGTGTTTCTTTGCATTGTGGTTTTGGTAGAGCCGCATTTCCAAACGCTCATTGGGCTCGAGTGTCAGCGGTTCGGCTAACGCGAATGATGCCCAGTGTCCCACACCGACCGCTCCAGCTGCCGCCCAAGCGTTTTGGTTACCTTTTTGACCATCGTAGGCGAGTTCGATCTTGAAACCGCTCTGAAGGAAATCGGCGTATCCCTTCGCAATCTTTACAGGCTTGCGAGTCTTGCCTTTGACTCGCGTGAGCTCGACTTCAGTCACGACAAAGTTTCCAACCGCTCCGGGCCCCTTTTGGCTGAGCGTCTCATCGGACATCGCCTCAATGCGAACACCGCTGATCGCGGTAAGCCGAGTACTAAAGTCAAGCGTGTAGGTGGCCTTGTCAGCAACACCTTCTGCTCGGAGACTTCGATCATCCTGAGGAATGAGCTTGACGTTGGCTGTTGATTTCGCCTGGGTCGCAGCGAGCGGAAACCATTCGTTCGAATCTTGATGCTTTGCAATGAAATCATTCGCCTTTTTCGGCAACCCTTGCTTTGCGGTTTCAATCGCTTTGGTCGCGGAGTCGATCTTTGATTGCCGCTCTTGAGCAAGCTTCTCTCGCTCCGGTGCTATTTTCTTCTCGCGATCAGCAAGCTGAGCCTTCAACTCTTCAAGTTTCTCAAGACGCTTCTGTTCGAGGCTTGGAAAGCTTTCCGACCACTCGGCTTCAGCCGCAACGAGCCGTTCGAGCATGTTCTCGTGATCTTGCTCCATCGAACCACGCATTTCATCAAAAACCTTCAATTCCACTTCAGTGGGGTAGCGAGAAAGCGAGCGAAGGAAAATCTCCTCAACTAGATCATGATCCTTTTCTTGCTTGCCCACCAATGAAGTGAGATCATTCTCGGCGTCTGAAATAGCATCGCCAATCGTGGGCCCAGAGATCAGAGCCATGACCGGGCCGAGCTGGAGATCAGTCAATCGTTCGCACTCACAGGCACTCTCGCGCGCTGGACGTCCCAGGTTATCCAAGAAACCATCGGGAAGCTTCACACCGGCGTCAGTCGCTGCGACCGCACGAGTTCCCGGAGGCATTCCGGGAAGCTTGCTCAGTGCACCCGTGACACGGTGAACCGCGTCATAGATGACTTCTGCCGGAAGTCGACGAGGAAGTGCGTGGGAATAATTGAGCTGATCGTCCTCATTGAATTTGTTGGTCTCGTGCGAAAGCGAATAGGTTCGACTGGTCGTGATCAAACGTAATACATGACGAGTATCAAAACCGGACTCAATGAATTCGTTGGTCAGGTGGTCAAGCAGCTGAGGATTGGTTGGTGGATTTCCTGCGCGGAT
>JBCCKZ010000694.1:0-3601 GCA_039027135.1 Planctomycetota bacterium | reverse complement strand
CTCGAAAACTCTTGCTCACATCGATGTGAGATCCGTTCCAAAGCGTGACAAACTCGTCAAACCCTCGTTCGGGTGGCGTCTCCGCTCCCACGTGCCATTTTCCAAAGAAGCCATTTCGATAGCCAAGCTCACGCAGAAACTCAGGAAGAATCTTTCTTCCTGAAGGAAGAGCCAATTGATTGACCGGTGGCAAGAAGTCCACAAGATCCATGTTGACTTGCTTGGTGTACCGACCTGGTGCCACCTCATAGCAACCCGCTCTCGCACAATGTCGCCCGGTCAGCAAACCAATCCGTGATGGCGCGCATAGCGGTGCATTCGAATACGCTTGAGTGAACCTCATCCCCGCAGCCATCAAGCGATCGATGTGCGGTGTTTCAAAATACTCATTGCCGTAACAAGAGAGATCGGCATAGCCAAGATCATCTGCGTAAATAAGAACGATATTGGGACGCTCTGGAGTTGCGGCATCTGCATCTCTCGAAGCACTCAAATTCAAAAGCATCAGGCTCGCAATCAGCAGTCGTCTAAGACGCTCAAAACCTCGCCCACTCTCGTTGTCTTTTATCATGCAGGTCATCTTTGCCAAATGCGAATGTAGTCAACGAGCAATTGCCCTTTGGGAATGGCTTTGATACCGATTTGGCGACGATCACTTGTCTCGATATTCGCTTCCTCATAGATCTGCGTCACGCCATTGATCGACAAGCCAATCTTGCCTTTTTCGATCTCAATGGTCACATCCAACCATTCGTTGAGGGGCAACATGTTCACGGCCCGAGCGTTGTCGATCTTCCGCTCTGAAAGAGGAACTTCTTCCGAACTGAAAAAAACTTTGTCAGCCGTGAAACGAAAATGGTTTCGGTGTCCACCTCCAATGTCCAACCAAGGTGGCTTTGGTTTGTAATCTTCACCAATCATTTTCATGCGAATGTGGCAAACAAATTCCTCTGGGATTGGCTTGAAGTGGATGACAGGGCGGGGCACGCTGTTGTTCTCATTTGATTCATTGACAACGGTGAGCACACCGTCGACCACTTTCGCATTGCTACCTCCCCGAAGCTCAATGGTCTTAGGAAGCGAGTCCCCATCAAACTCCTCAAACGAAAACTTGTCTCCCTTTTCCAGAAAAATGGACGGATGATCTCCTTCTTCAGCAAGTGATGAAGTGACGAGAAGAGTTGCGAGAAAGGTAGGCCCTGAGAGCAAGCGGCGGAAATGGATCGCCATATGAATTCCAATTTTCATGCGGAAACAGCGTAGGTAAAGCTGGTGGAAGCCACCAACAATGAGGTTAAACAAGGTTCTAGTGCTTCGTCCATCTTTAGTTTAGGAGTAGCGACATTCGCCAAGAGTTTCGGCGTTTGACGCCTAAGCAAGTCGTATTCACCGAAAGACTTGACGTCTTCCGCTACACCAGAACCCCAAAATCAAAGCTACACGAAGCACTAGCTCGTTTAACTACGTGAACAGTTCATCAATTTGCCCGGTGCTATCGCCAAACGAGCCAGCATCAACACCAACGCCTCTGAGCAGACTGAGCCAAAGATTGCACAACGGCGTCTTGGCATCATCCATCACTAGATGCCTGCCATGGCGAACCCCCGCGCCGCCGCCAGTCAAAAGTGTCGGGCAATTGTTCAAGTAGTGGATCGAGCTGATGTTGCTTCCGAATGCAACGGAGGTCAGATCATACAGTGACGTGCCATCCGGCTCTTTCGACGCTTTCAACTTGTCGATGAACCTTGCGATCAGCTTCGCATGTGCCTGATCTCGCTGCTCCGATATCTGTTTTCGCTCGCCCTGCGCGTAGTGACTCATGTTATGCGAGGTGATGGTTGCGCCGAGACTCTGAATCAGCGTATCGGTGGGCATTCGGTAGCTGAACACTCGAGTTGCATCCACCTGCATCGCAGCAAGCATCAGATCGTACATCATCTCAATCTCGGCATAGCCCTGGAGGCTCTCATTGGGCCGGGTGACGGGATCCGAAGGTTGCCGCTTGGGAACGTCCAACCAAGCTTCTTCTTTTGCGAGCCGAACCTCGACTTCACGAATCGACTGAAAGTACTCATCAAGCTTATCCAGATCGTTCTGGCTGAGACCTCGTTGAACCGACTTAGCGTTGTCAATCACACTATCCAAAATGCTCTTTTGCTTTCGAAGCATGGCCTGTCGTTTTGCAAGCGGCGTTTTGTCATCCGAAAACAATCGATGATAAACCTCGACAGGTGAATCAAGCCCTGCAACGGGCTTGCCTTGGCGATTCCAAGACAAAGAAGAACCAGGTCCATGTCCCTGAGCATTCCTGCCATTGAGTTGTAGGGAAGTGAAACGCGTTTCCCTTCCAAACTTCTCAGCGGCCACCTGGTCAACTGAGATCGTGTTGTGAAAACTCTGCCCCGGAATGCCGTATCGATTTGCCCCGGTGAGCCAAAACGTTGATCCCCAATGGGCTTCGTTTGAAAACTGATGCTGGAGGTTCTGGATGATCGTGATATCCGACTTGTAATCGGCTAGTGGCTCGAGGCTTTTGGGAATTTCATAATCCGTTCCCTCGGCCGACTTATCCGGATACCACGACTCCTTGGTGACTCCCCATCCCATCGACAGGAAAACCATCCGGCGAGGCGGTTGAGACAACCTGGCAGCTCGCGCGAAGCGACGAAATCCAAGGGACTCAAGTGCCGGCAACGCAACCAATGCTGACGTACCACGTAGGAACTTTCTTCGGGATGATTGAAGCATGGTTCTATTCAACAGGGGAGGGGAGTTCTGGAGTGAAGCTCATGGTAAAGAGCCCGATCTTCCTGGTCCGAAACGCCGACGAGTGACGATCAAAGCCATCCGCGGTCGGCAAAAGCAGTGCAGTCCCTTGCTGACGTGGCGGCTCATGATTGAGAGGGAACGTATTCATCACTTCATCCTGAATCTTTGAGACTGAACCAAGGTGGTGATGAATTGACGAACGTCATAGTCTTTTTGACGAGCATCATTCATGATCACTTCAGCCAACTTCGCATCACTGAAGCTATACGGTCGCCCCAAGGCGTACTCGATGAGGTTTTCGGTAAAGCCACGCGCAAAGCTCTCTTCATGAAAAGCGATCCGATCGCGTAGCTCAAAGAAATCTTTAAAGCTCTCCCCGGTGGGCATCACACCTGAGGCATCGATAGGAATCTGACTGGCCTTGGGAAGCTTCTCACGCCATTTTCGATCTTTATTCTTATCCGCGTCGGATAGAACGGGCGTCTTCTTCTTAAGCGTCTCCGCCGTTCTCCAGCTGCCAACCGCATCAAAATTCTCCAGACCAAACCCGATTGGATCGATCTTGCGATGACACTGAGTGCACTGAGGCTCTTCTTGATGTGCGGTTTGAAGTTCGCGAGCCGAAAGCAAATCGGTATCGAAACGACTTAGCTGGGGTACATTCGCGGGTGCGGGAGGCGGCGGATCATTGAGCAGACATCTTAGCACCCATGCTCCACGTTCCACGGGCGAAGAACGATCGCCGTCAGACCCCATCGCCATAATCGCAGCCATCCCCAGCAGACCACCACGTGGCAAACCGTTGGGCACGGGCACTCGACGAAAGTGTTCG
>JBCCKZ010000693.1:0-3603 GCA_039027135.1 Planctomycetota bacterium | reverse complement strand
ATGAAATGTTTTTGATTCAACTTCCGGGCACTCACGTGCCCGGCAAAAATAGGTTGGCCTCTGGCCTAGTCAAACTTGTGGCTAATTAACAACCAAACACCACCCCCGGCCACCTCTCGCCTTGGCTCGGTTCGCTTACCCACTGCCACCAGCTTTCGACCGCTGCGGGGTCACTCTTGTGACGACGCCGAAGCCTGAAGAATCTCCTACTTTGCGATCTTCTCTTCGGTGATGGTTTTTGAACCGTCATCGTTTACTTTGCGAAAGAAGCAACTTCGATAGCCTTCGTGACAAGCCGCTCCCACCTGTCGGACATGCAAGAGAATGGTATCACCATCGCAGTCCACTTCGATCCTTTCGACGTGTTGTTCGTGACCGCTGGTATCGCCTTTCCTCCACAAACCACGACGAGAACGGCTGTAATACACCGCACGCTTTGTTTTGAGTGTCAGTTCAAGAGACTCCTGGTTCATCCACGCCAACATTAACACTCGGCCGTTATCAGCGTCCTGAGTCACGACCGGTAAGACTGAACCACCGGAACTAGGCACTCCGCGAGTGAAGTCCGGTGCGGCCCTGCTATCTTCGTCGCACATCGGCAAAGCTCTATCTCAGGAAGGCTTCGTGCAAACCGCCATCAACTGTGATGACCTGCCCGGTCGTTTTACTCAGCCTATCACTGATCCAAAGGAAATAGGCTTCGGCCTGATCAGCGGGAGTAATCGGACTCTTGGTGAGAGTTCGATCCGCATAGAACTGAGCCAACTTGGAAACCAGCGACTCAGTGGATTCGTCGTCGGAATAATCAATCTTGTACTTGGCAAGCGATCCAATGACCCGGTCACGGGGAAACATCGATGACCCCTGCACGACGGTTGCGGGAGCCACGCCACCAACACGCACCAGTGGTGACAACTCAATGGCAAGTTCTCTCACCAGGTGATTGGCAGCGGCCTTGGAAGTGTCGTAGGCCAAAGAACCTCGCTTTGAAACCACCGCGTTGGCACTCGTGGTCAGGACCAAGGTGCCGGTCAAACCTTGGCGGGTCCAAGTCTTGGCGGCCTCGTCGGCCACCAAGTAGCTTCCCGTTACGTTGATCGCAAAGGTCGTTTCCCACATCGGATCAGGGATATGCCCGGTCGTATCCGCCGCAACGAAGATCCCCGCCGTCACACAGACGGAATCGATCCCGCCGTAAGCAATCGCAACATCCTCGAGCATCTCAGCAATGGTTTCGCGTTTGGTAATGTCACAAGCCAGTCCGATCGCGGGCCCACATCCCGAGATATCACTCCCCGCGACCCCGATGCCCAGACCATATTGGTCGGTGATCGCCTTGGCGGTTTCCTTGGCGGCTTCTTCATCACGATCAACGCACACCACGTGTGCCCCATCGCGAACAACACGCAGCGCCGTTTCGCGACCGATCCCAGAACCAGCACCAATCACCACGACAATTTGCCTAGCCAGTTCTTTTTCAGGTGGCATACGTTGTAGCTTGGCTTCTTCAAGCAACCAGTATTCGATGTCGAAGGCTTCCTGCTGGGGAAGGGCAGTGTATTCATCGATCGCCTCCGCACCCCGCATCACCTCGATAGCACAGTTATAGAACTCGGCCGTCACGCGAGACTCAGATTTGTTCTTTCCCCAAGCGATCATACCGATACCGGGAATCAAAACGACAGTGGGATTGCTATCTCGCATCGCCGGCGAGTTATCGTGCCGACACTTGAGATAGTAGGCCTCATAGTCCTTCCGGTACTGTTCAAGTCCTGCCTCCAACTTGGATTCAAGGTCCTCAAGTGACTCGCTTTGAGGATCCCAATCCACGTACAGTGGTTTGATCTTTGTCCTTAGGAAGTGATCCGGACAACTTGTTCCAAGCTCAGCCAACCGCGCCGCGTCGTTCGAATTCACGAATCGCATCAACCCTTCGTCACATTGGTAGGTACCAATCATTCGGCGGTTTCCGCTGACTCGGCCTCGCAACCACGGCATGATCTGAGCCGCTTTTTGACGCCTCTCCGTTTCAGGCAGGCTTTCGTACTTGCCGCCACCGAATGCTGCGGCGTGCCCCCCCTTGGCCTCATACTTTTCTTCGATGTATCGCGCCGCTTGCTCAATCATGTCGAGCGTTTGCGTGTAGCAGACCTTGTCATCGTCATGCCAATCGATGAAGCCATGACCTCCCATCATGATAGCGCGCACGTCGGGATTTTCGCGAGCAATCGTTTGCATGGCGAGACCCAGTTCGAAACCCGGACGCATCCAGGGAACATAGGCCATTGCATCACCAAAAATCTCCTTGGTAATTTCTTGACATCGTTTCGAAGCCGCAACTGCGATGATCGCGTTAGGGTGCATGTGGTCGACATGCTTGCCCGGTAAGAAACTGTGAAGCGGCGTGTCGATCGAAGACGCCCTGGGATTGAGATTGAAGGTCGTGTGGCGATACATCCCGACCATGTCATCTTCGGCCGGCGTCTTGAGACCTTTGTCGGGCCGAGCGTCATAGGTCGCCTGCAGCCCAATCAATCGATCCTGGTATAGCGAAGAGAAGTTCTCACGCTTGGAGGTTCGCAGGTCTCCACCGGAGCCTTTGACCCACAGGACTTCCGTGGGCTTTCCGCCCAACGGGTCATCGGAAGTCAGCTTGCTTGAGGTGTTACCACCGCCGGTATTGGTGATTCTGCCGTCGCCACCGAGGAGATTCGAACGATAAACAAGTCGTTCAACGGGATCTAGTTCGGCAGCCTTCGTATCGTCCCAACCAAAGTGGACGTGGCGGTAATCGGTCATTTTTGCGGGGCATTGGGGTAAGAAATTATCCGGGGGCGGAGATTCTAAACCAAATGCCGAGCCCTGATGACCCGATTCACGAGTGGAAGTTGTAAGCCTTGTTGTACGGATCGAAGTCGCTGGCCTGCAGGCCGACGTTCAACTTGATCGCCATGTAGGTGTACTCTTCGATGACTTCAAGCGATCCACCGGCTCGTTTGGGCCAATCCCAAGCGATATATCGAATCGGCAAATTGTATTCGTTGTCAAGAAACACTTGAGCCTTATGGAATTCCGCACCTGGTAATCGATTGGGAACCGTGACGGCGATGACCGTGCAATCTCGGTCCTTGACTTTCGCGCCCGTTCGGAACTCGCATTCGACGCCGGGCATCGATCGCACTCGACCACCACGCTCGATCAGCTTGACGATGAGGTTCTCCAAGCCAATCTCGGTGATGGGATATCGTTGTCCCCGCATGGCCAACATCCCCGTTGGGGGGATTGTCACTGTCGGCAGAAAACGGCCTTTGAAGCCACCCTCGTGAGCGACGACATTTCCTTCATTTTGGTTTTCGACGTAGATGACCTCACGACCTTTGACTGAAGATGGTCTCAGGAAATTGAGGTAAACACTCATCGGCTGCGTGATCTGACCAGCGGCGTCAAGCTTACGATTGCGGACCTTGATGGCCAGGAATTGATGCTCGCTCAAAGCACCACCCACTTGCTCTCGTTTGACCATCATCGCCGTGTAATCGCTCACGGTCTGTTGACTGTGCTGCAAACAACCCTGAGCCATCTGCAACGCTCGATCAAGCGGAT
>JBCCKZ010000692.1:0-3605 GCA_039027135.1 Planctomycetota bacterium | reverse complement strand
GCGTTATCAAGTGATGGTCTTGTCCGTTTGCAGGCGACATTGCCGGTCCGAGGGAGAAGCCGACGATGCGTTTCAAACCACTTGGGTCTGTCTGGCCCAGTCCGCGTCACAAATTCGCGATGGCAGGCGTCTGGCGGGTTGGCTTCATCGAGTCGCCATGCGTGCCTCTCGCCAAAGTCGTCAATCATCAATGGATCAGACCGCGGAGGCAGAGGACGTCGTGGATCGGAGCATTGATGTTCTGGAGGATGTAGCTCGTCGACATGATGCAGGGATTCTCGACGAAGAGTTGCTGCGTCTGCCGCCCCATCACAAAACGGCCATCCTTTTGCACGTGATCCACGGCGAGTCCTACGAGAACATCGCGGAGCGTCTGGACACCACCATCAACAGCGTTCGTGGATGGGTGCAGCGAGGCAAAAGAACGCTCGCTAGGCGTTTGCGTCGTCGTGGTGTCGTGCCCGTCGCCGCGTTCGCGGCAACCCTTCATACAACGGTGACACGGGACGCCGCCGCCGACTGTCTCGACAGGATCGACTGGAGTCGACCGGAAGAAGGAAATTTGCCTGAACCCGCGATGGAATCCGTAGACGGATTTCACGCTCTGCCACAAAAACTCTCTTTTCTGTCAAATGGAAATGGTCTGATGAAAGTAGCGACGCTCGTTTTTGCCGCGGCGACTGTTGTCGGCGTGTCGATGGCTTGGCTGGATAATCTTGGGGCCGATGCTGAGCCGATGCAGGCGGTCACGGAATCAGATGGGAAATATGAAACGCAAGAGCTTGGCTCTCCTCCCATGCGAATGGAGGCGCTCGCCCAATTTGGGCAACAGCAGATCAAACCTCCGGAAAGAAAGCCGCCGAAGTCAAAGCCTGTCAGTCCATTTGAAAAGGTTTTGGATGAGACGTTCGCCATCGACGCTAAGAAAGTGGCCATCAGCGAACTCGCGGATGTCTTGACCGAACAATTGAAGGTTCCCGTACTTCTTGATCGACAAGCTGTCGAGGAATTGGGAGAGGATACTCTCCGTGAGTGGGTCACGATCGAGAACAGCGTCCTGCCGCTGCGAAGTGTTCTCTACCGAGCGTTGCAGCCTTTGGAACTGGCTGCTGTGACGCGTAAAGAGGGCATCTTCATCACCGCGGACTATGCTCAATTGGCTCGTCGCGGGGTTGCCGACAGTGTTTGGGTCAGCCCCGATCAAGCGACCATGGGGCGATTGCGTGAAAAACTCAATAAAACTGTTTCTTTCAACTTCGTTGAACTCGCTTTGTTTGATGCTTTGCGTGAGATCTCTCTGGAAGTTGACATGCCTATTCTCCTCGATGAAATCGCGCTGGGAGATCTTGGGATCGATCCTTTAGAGCCAATCACTTTCAGTCTTTCAAATTGTTCAGCACGAGATTTCCTCGACTCGATACTTGCGCCGCTAGAACTGGCGTTGAGTGTTCAGTCTTCGGTCTTACGAGTGACCACCGCCGATGAAGCCGAGTCACAGGCATTTATTCGCATTTACTTTCTTGAGGGCGTGGGTGATGGTTCAGCCGATGATTTGGATTCGATAACCGGATTGATCGAAACGACCATTCACTCAGACACCTGGGAGGCCCTCGGTGGCCAGTCAACGATCGCCCCGTTTGTTATTTCTGGTGAAAGACCCGCACTAATTGTCTCAACGACGATGAGGACTCATCGCGAGATCGAGAAATTGCTTGCCCCGCTGAGGCAAACACCATCGTCGAAGAAGGATTCGACTAGTTTGCCGTCGAGGAATCTGTCTGAAAAGCCATCACCTCTATCGCCAATCACAAGAGAATCGATTGAGTGGCGAATCCAAAACCAGGAGGCTTCGAGCTTTCCAGGAAACAACGATCCTTTTTCAAACTAGCGCCATTGAGCCTTGTCGGCGCGTTTTTGAGATCTTTGCCGATTCGTCAGCAAACGAAATATCGCAACATTGGTCCAAAAATAAATTTTGGTTTTTCGCGCGCCAGCATGCCTGCCGCCGCCCCTATGTTGGGTGTATGGGCAAGGATCATGGGATTTCGAAAGGCAGTACGGGCGAAGCCAGGCTCTGCGGCATGACGGATGCTGATTTGCTTGATGCATGGGTTCGAGATCAGCACCCCGACGCGCTCGAGCAGTTGGTTGAGCGTTATCAAGTAATGGTGCTGTCCGTCTGCAGGCGACATTGCAGGTCAGAGGGCGACATCGACGATGCTTTTCAAACGACGTGGGTTTGCCTGGCCCACTCTGCCTCACAGATTCGAGACGGCAGGAGATTAGCGGGTTGGCTTCATCGCGTCGCCATGCGCGCTGCTCGTCAGAGCCGGCAAGTGTCAATGGATCAGAACGCCGAGGAACAGAAGATCGTGGATCGTAGCATTGACGTCTTGGAGGATGTCGCTCGTCGACATGACGCGGGTATCCTCGACGAAGAGTTGCTGCGTTTACCGGCTCATCATCAGACGGCGATTTTATTGCACGTGATGCACGGTGAGACCTACGAGACCGTAGCCGAGCGTTTGGACACGACGATCAATAGCGTTCGTGGCTGGGTTCAACGCGGCAAGAAAACGCTGGCTCGCCGTCTGCGTCATCGCGGTGTCGTTCCCATCGCTGCGTTTGCCGCGACCCTCCACACCACGGCCACGCAGGAGGCCGCGGCCGACTGCGTAAAGAGGATCGATTGGAGTCGACCCGAAGGTGGTGACTTGCCTGATCCAGCGATTGATTCGGTCGATGGAACTCAAACACTCATAAAGCAACTCTCTTTTCTTTCTAAAGGAAACGGTCTGATGAAAGTAGCGACATGGGCCCTTGTTGCCACAACGATGGTTGGCGTTTCGATCGCGTGGCTTGGTAGCGATGGAGTCGTTGCCGAGCCGCCTCAGCTTGCGATCGATGCGGGTGGATCCGGTGAAGAGGAGACGCGGGGTACTGCACCGGTGCGAGTCGAAGTACCGAAGAATCAATCGGATGGTGGATCTCTCCGAAGTCGATTTGAGAAACAGTTGGATGAAACCTATGCCATTTCTGCAGGCGATGTCTTAGTCGAGAACCTTGCCGACGTGCTGACCGACCGGTTGGGACTGCCGGTGATGCTGGATCGAAACGGCATCGAGGACGTCGGTGAGGAGACACTCAAAGAAACAGTGACGATCGTAAACGAAGATCTACCTCTTCGAAGCGTACTCTTTCGAGCGTTGGAGCCACTCAAGCTTGCCGCTGATGTGCGCGATGAAGGAGTTTTCATCACCGCTGATTACGCTCAACTGACTCGCGAAGGTATTGCGGATTGTGTCTGGGTGAAGCCTGACCAAGCCGTGATGGATCGATTGCTCAAGCCTCTGGACCAGACGGTCGCGTTTCGCTTTTTGGAAACGTCCTTTGGTGACGCAATAGCTCAGATGGCTCAGAGAATCGAAGTACCAATCATCCTCGATGTGCTGGCCTTGGGTGATCTTGGTATCGATCCAGAAGAACCAGTCACATTGAATCTAGCGAATTGTTCAGCCCATGCTTTCTTCGATACGATGCTTAGTCCGCTAGAGCACTTTTCAGGTCATCGTAGCGTGTATCCGCAGTGCCTGAAGTAGTTCGTG
>JBCCKZ010000691.1:0-3622 GCA_039027135.1 Planctomycetota bacterium | reverse complement strand
CCGTTACGCAATCAAAGTGTGCGACTTGAATCTCGTTGCCAACTTCCTAGTCAAGACGGTCGTCTGAAATGGCATTCACATCGATTTCATCGTTCGACGAAGGGTCTGATGGCGAACAGCCCGACCTTGGTCAATTCTTCGGACCAGGGCACGTGGACCAAGCGGTACGCCAAGCCATACAAGCATGTTGGATGTCCTTACCGAAATCCAAACGCACTGTTGATGAGGTTGATGCGCAGGTTCGCCGACTCGTCGATCGTGCATTAAAGGATTTCCGCGATGACAGCGAAACGTTCAGTACCGAAGAAGATGCGTAACCATCGGATGCAACGGAGGCCCGGTGGTCAGTTTTCACAAATGGATACTCCACTCCCGGGCCCCGCTGATCCGGGTCGTTCCCCGATCGGGAGTCTGTGATCGAACTGAATCCCTACAACCCTCCTGAGACTTCAGATGTCGTCGAGTCACGAGATGCAATCGCGATCCGAAGACTTCGACCTTCGACGACTGGGCTCATCTTCATGCTGTCTGTTCAATCGTTTGGCTACGCTATTGCCGGCATTGTTGCTCTCGCAATGCTGGCTCTCGGGGAGACTGTTGACGCGACACTGTTTGGCATCGGTTTTGCCATCGTGCATTTCTTCGCAATGATATTTATGATTCAATCGATGCGACATGTTCGTCGACTTAAAGGTCTTCGCAACGGCAGAATTGCGGCAGGACTTGCGTGTGTCCCGTTCATTTCACCAGCGATCTGGATAGGCATTCCTCTCGGTATCTGGCTATCCGTTGTTCTATTTGACAGGGACGTGACTACAGCTTTTCGCGAGGCAAACTCAAACGACGGGGAACCATCGGTTGCAACGGAGGCCGCGAGTTGACATGCTTGAAGTGGTGAGTCGCCCGCGCGGCCCCGCTGAACCGTACCGTTCGTCGACAATCGCTTTCACTCAATGTGTGTAATGAATTGCAGTGGCAAGATGCTATGACGGCACGTCAGTTGCGAGGAGATTCAGTAATGCACTCACCTAGCCATACTGCCCAAAATTTAAGGTACATCACAATAGTTGCACTTCTCGTGACTTTTGCCGTTACTGAAAGCCGGATTTCAAAGGGTCAAGATGCAAATGAATTGAATGTCGAATTATTGAGTGCAAGTGCTGCGTATCGCCGACAGGACCAGGTCTACGATCGATTTGTGAAACAGAATAGCGCCGACGTAACCAAGCTAAGACTTGGTATGCCAATCGTTCCGACAAAGCATTTGGAATTAAGATTCGGTCAGTGTGTAGTGTTGCATGTGTCAGAAGACCTAGATCGAGAAAAGGCAATAGCTTATTGCCGCAAAAATCTTTTAAGAAACAAGTTTGTTCAATTCGATTCGAAATACTCTGGTCCCTATGGTGATCAACATATTGGCGAAGACGGCAATGGAGTCCTGCACTCATTTCGAGAACGAGGTTCCGAGATTGTTCTAACGTCGGAGATAGAACAGATTCTAAAAAAACGACTCGAGTCGAGAATGGTTCGAAAATTTGGTTACCCGACACTCAGCATTTCGGGTTGGTCAGGTGCAGGAAAGAGACTTGCACCATTGAGATGGAAACTGATTGATACGGAAAATGGTGTTGCATACAACATATTGGTGGGCGTCGCAGACGAAGTAAAGCTGATCGCTTTTTCTAAGGGTGGCGTCGACTCGAAGGGCGGCGGCTCTTCCAACGAAGACAAGTAACTGAGATTCGGCTTGCAGGTTTCATTGGCTCACTCAGTACGAGCACTATCGGTACGCTACGACGAACCATGTGTTGAACCGGAGGTCGCCATGGTGCGTTAAGGAGTGGATGCCAGATGGGGCGACCCCGGTTAACACTACCGACTATGAAGTCCGTGGTTTGGCAAGTGGCGGATGACCGCTTTGTTTCGTTTTCAGCGCATGGTGTTGCTCGGTTGTTGTTAATCGACTGATTCGACGTTCGGTCCGATCGGGTACTACGCGACTATTCGAGTTGTCGACGCCTGGCTGCTCGCTCTGGGCGCCGTCTCAGCATTCCTTGCAGGCTTTCGGATCAGTGTTTGATCTTGGCTGCTTGATGTTTGCGCTGGTCACATTCTTTAGCGCGACATCGAGTGTCGGTCGGGGATCGTGATCTCAGCGGAGGGTCAGTCCTTCGGAGTCGTCGGTCGGTTCAGGCGATGGGTGTCTTGGTTCGTCGTGGTAAATGAGCCTCGAGGCTCCATTCGTTATGTCGATGTCTTCCGAGATCACTCGAATGCATCGGGTAGGGTTACGGAGTCCTCGAGGCGTGGTCATGTTTTCACCGGTGCTTTGCGTGGTGAGCCTTGTCGCTTTCGACGTTTAGGTCTTGACGACGTGGATTGCTTCGGCTTCCCGGCATGCAGTTCACCTGCCGGTCGTACGTCGGGACGTTTGGGACGGATTTTCACATCGGCTGGATCGACATCAGGAAGCAGTTTCTTGGAGTCCCACTCAGCTTCATCACGCATCATTGCCCAAGCGACGACCGCGATCTTGCGAGCCATTGCGATGCCAGCTTTCTTTCGGCGAGTCGCCTGACCACCGTGGATACGTTCGTAAGTTTGTTTTGCCCATCGGTTGTAGCGAACACTGCACCAGGCGCACTCCACCAGTAACGTTCGCAGCAGCCTCGGACCACGCTTACTGATCCGGCCATTGCGATCAATCTGGCCTGATTGGTACTGACGAGGAACCAGACCGAGGTAAGCAGAAACTTGTCTGGCATTCTTGAACCGGTGTGGGTCATCGATCGCGGCGACCAAGGCTTCGGCTGTCTTGCGGCCGACTCCGGGAATCTCCATCAGTCGTTGGACGTGCTTGTTTTCCTTGGCCATTGTTTCGAGGCGATCCTCGACGGATTTCAGTTTGGCCGTTAGGTCATCCAGTTGCGTGAGTTCGAGATCGAGTTCTCCTTTCCACAGCTCGTTGATCTCGCACTGCTCCAAAGGTTTGCGGAAGGCATTGATTCGTTCTCTCCCCAAGCACCAAGCACGCTTCCCGGAGTCGATTTCGATGCCCCGGTTGGCGAACAGACTGCGAATGGTGTTTTTGATCCGATTGATACGTCGATCGAGTGTCTTTCGATACTTAATCAGAGTCCGTTGTTCACGGACCTCTGGTTTGGGGATGTGAACGGATTTGAGGTCTCGCATCATCGTCATGCGAGCCAACCGCAGTGCATCATCCTTGTCGGTCTTTCGCTTGACGTTCTTCCATTGCCATGCCTCTTCGTTGGTGCTGCAGACGAGCGTCTTGATCTGTAATTCGTGACAGACATCGTTAATCCAGCCGCTTGGCCCACAGGCTTCCATGACCACCAGATCCGGACGTCGATTCTCCAACAGTGCAGTGATTGCTGGTCGGGTGGTGGCGGTGTTCCAGAACACGGGTTTCTGGTCGCTTGTTTCAAAAAATCAGCACATGGAGTTGTATTTTCCAAGATCGATTGCGAGAATCAACATTGCTTTGTTCCGTTGGTTTGGGGGACGAACATTGTGCAACGTGCAAGCGTTAGCACGGCCTGGTCAGCAGCGTAACGCAGTCGACCCGCCCCCAAACCACGGACTTACATGGATTCTTTAT
>JBCCKZ010000690.1:0-3624 GCA_039027135.1 Planctomycetota bacterium | reverse complement strand
CGACCGATGTTCGGATTTCTCAAGTGACCGATTTGGTGCCGGTTGCAATGGCCGACGCGGACGCCAGTGAAATGACGATGTCAAAATGTACGATTCAGCAGCGCGAAGTTTACACCAAAGTTCTCAAAGGAGAACTGATGATTCGTAAATTCATTCGCTGGAAAACGAATAAAGAGAGTGATTCGGACGCCTTCCCGGCTTACGTGGTTCACTACACCGATTTGATAAACGCGGAGTTTGAGAGAAGCGGAGGATCGCGGAGTATTGGAGTTACTCCGGCGAAGAGAATGTTCGGTGTGTCACCGAATTCGAATTGGGATCCCTGATTTCACGCAGAGAGAAAGTGCACGATGCGGCTGCTTCGCGATTCTCACCTCTTCCGCGTCTGAATGATTGACCCGCTTTACTGTAGCGGTGTCATGGGTGAGCAGATCTCAACGAGATAACCATGGATGTCGCGTACGTAGCTGACTGTTTGGCCCCATTCTTTTTGTGTTGGTTCTGAAGCCGAAGTTGCTCCCGCAGCAATTGCCTTGTCGAAAGCGGCTTGCACATCATCGGTGACGAATGCAACTTCGAAACTGGGGGAATCTACGTCGGGGCGAGTCGCTCGGAAATCAAAGCCGTGCGATCGCGCCAGTTCTTCGGTAGCGAAAGAAAGAACTGTCGATCCGGTTTCCATTTCCGCGTATCCCATGTTTCCCTCGACCGATTGCAGTCGACATGTCAATCCGAATGCCCTCTCATAAAAGTCAACGGCGTCAGGAATTGATGGGACATAGAGGATGACATAACCAAGCTTCATGTTTCGGCTTCCAGTGTTTCGCTATCGTCGGCTTCGTTAAGGGCTCCCGGTGGAAGGAGTACGCACCAAATCCATAGGAGTGCACCAGCGGCTGCGTACCCGGCGGCGAATTCAAAGACTCGCCCGCGATATTCGCTAGGCAGGACCATTCCTTCCCAGCTGGCAGGTCCTATCGGCAGGAATAACTGCCCTCCCGGCAGTGGTGAATGAATGACGCCAAAGATAGTGAGTATTGCAGCGACACCAAAGATCTTTGCCGCGAGTTTGAGGTGGTGGTCAATGCAGGCGGCAAAGGCCCAGGACCAAAGCAGGCTAACCAGAATGAAGCCGCTTGAAACCATTGTCATGACCTCAATGGTTCGAAGCAGTGTCACGTCTTTAAGCGAAGTCATCTCTAGGCCCGCGGTGATCATCGCCTCGTCACCAAAGATACGGCCGGGGATGTTGAGCGCAAGGAACGCTAGAGCAGGCAGGCAAGCGATTGCTACGGCCGTGTAGTGCTTTGTGGGCGTCGCGTGAAAACTCTGTGCGGTGATCTCCACGCCTATGAATACGAGGATGGGGAAAACGGCCGCTGCGGGAATGATGGCATGGGCGATCGTGAAGTAACCGATCAATCCGGCACCGCCCACAAACAAAGCCGTTGCCAGTGTGTAAGCTGCGCGTCCACCCATCGCTTTGTAAGCGGGGTGTCCAATGTAGGGCGTCGTTTGGATGACGCCGCCTGAAAGGCCCGCAATGATCGTTGCAATCGCTTCAACACCAATTACAGACTTCGTGTCGTAATCGTCTCCGGCCGCCGCTGCGCTTTCAGCACAATCGATCCCACCTACGACCGTTGCTAACGCGAACGGTAGAGCGATCGGCAGGTAGGGTAATGAGGCGGAGAAGTCACCAAGCCAACCAAAAGTCCAAGCATCGAGCCACTGATTGGGAAGCCAAGTGACCGCGGGGGCTTCAGGAAGGTGGTAACCCGCGATACCAGAAGCTGCCATCAAGTAGTAGAGGCCACCACTAATGATGAGGGCGCCTAACGTGCCGGGAATGTTACCGGGCAGTGGCACTCTCGCGATCAATGTCGTCAACACAATCACAAGCGCCGTCATGCCAACCAGAGGGTGAGCAAGAATCTCTGCTAAGGGCAAAAAGCTAATCAGCACCAATGCGATGGCCGCAAGCGAGCCGAGTAATCCGGCTCTCGGGATGACTCGACGAAGCCAACCAGTCGCTGGCGAGAGAATAAGCTTCATGATCCCGCTAAGCACAATGCACCAAATGCCGATGTGCCAAGTCCGCATTGCGGCATCACCTTCTTCCAAGCCCATGCTAAGGCCCTCGAGGAAAGAGGGGCCGAGGACCAGCGATGTGATGCCAAAGATCGACGGGGGGTCCAACCCGAGGGGCATGGCCGTGACATCTCGACCGAGTTTCTTTGCCAGTCCGAAGGCCATGATGACGAATAACAGATCGCCCACTAAAACGCCCAGCGCCGTTCCCGGAACCATGCGGGTGAGAGCAAAGTCCATTGGAAAGCCAAAACCAAAGGCCAAGATCGAAGTCATCAGGATCAGACCAGCGATATTGTCGAGCATCAAGCCGAAAAAGGCATTGATATCGCCAGTGTTGCACCACACGTATCGGTGGCTCGAGGGTGTGTTTTCCATGAGGGGATCGCGTCTTGCGGGATGACGCGGTTCGGGATTTTTCCGCAAACGCGTCAGGGTAGGAGTTTTCGATTGTTTACCGAGACAAACCCAAAGTACACCCAGGCGGGCTAGGAACCCTTTTGACCATTTGCAAATTTGTGCGATAATGCACCGTGCGTGAAACAAACCTCCCTTATCTTGAGATTGTTCGTCGATGCCTGCAGGAAAGTTGGTCACCAAGAACCGCCCAAAGAGCCGCAAAAACGCTTCCTCGTCGACGTTTGATGCAGAAAATCCGCTCCCGACGCCGGTATCGAGTGATTTGAGTGACGAGAGCCTGTTGGTTCAGTATCACCAATCAGGCGATCGAGCCATTTTTCAAACGCTGATCGCGAGGTACGAGCGGGAGATCTACAGCTATCTGTGTCGTTACATGGGCGAGCCAGAGCTTGCCCGCGATGCGTTCCAGGGCACCTTTCTTCAAGTTCATTTGAAGTGCGGTCAATTCGACCAATCCAGGCGTTTCAAGCCTTGGCTTTATGCCATCGCCACCAACCAGGCAATCGATCTCCAACGACGCAATAAACGGCATCGATACGTCTCTCTCGATCGGACCAGTCCGTCAAATGACGGCGAACAGGATGGGCAATGGGCCGAGAAACTCGTGGGTTCGTCGATTGATCCTCTGGATGCGGCGAGCGATGGCGAAAACCGTGATTGGGTCGTCGATTACGTCGGACAGTTGAACGAGTCAATGCAGCAGGTCATTCACCTGGTGTACTACAAGGGTATGAAGTATCGAGAAGCCGCTGAAATTCTCGGAATTCCAGTTGGAACCGTGAAAAGCAGGCTTCATGCGGCCATCAATCGAATGACGGTGATGTGGGAAGAAAGCCACCACCCGGCTGAGGAAGACTGAGTCGATGCTCTCTCGCGACGAGCTTTGCGGGAATAGAGCAAACGCTGCTCGGCTTCGATTGATCGTCGAGATATCCCTTCGCCGGGCTAGATCCACTTCGAGAGACGTGACGCGGCGTTTGTGAATTGCAGCAAGGCCCGCTGCGTTGCGATGGTTTTGGTGAACCTCTAGGTCTCTTTTGCCGTAAAACAAGCATCGCGGGCAAATTTCTGGTGGTCAGAATGTGGGTCGCG
Source organism: Planctomycetota bacterium (assembly GCA_039027135.1). GTDB lineage: Bacteria > Planctomycetota > Planctomycetia > Pirellulales > Pirellulaceae > Rubripirellula. Next base: position 21 of record JBCCKZ010000690.1, on the reverse strand, counting down.
GCTCGCACAAGAAGGTCAAAT
>JBCCKZ010000689.1:0-3628 GCA_039027135.1 Planctomycetota bacterium | reverse complement strand
CAACGAGTCTGACTGGTAAAGAAGATCCCATTGCGGCAGCGGCCGACATCCACGCGCATGCCGAACACGTGGCACTAACTCTCGGTGGAAAAGGTTCGATCCTGATGAATGATCGTTCCTCACAACCCATCGAAGGCGTTTCGGTCAACGCGATCGACACCACCGGTGCGGGCGACATGTATGCGGGAGCGTTTCTCTATGGCGTGACGCAGGGGCATTCTCTCGCGGGTGCCGGGCATCTTGCATCGCACGCGGCGGCTCGGGTGGTTTCGCAGATGGGAGCCCGGCTTGCCAAACCTTTCACAGAGAACGAAGTAAAGGACTTGGTCGGATGATCACGATTGTCGACTACCAAATGGGAAACCTGCGGAGTGTTCAAAAGGCAATCCAAAAGGTCGGTGGTGAGGCAACAATAAGCGATGATCCTCACGTCATTGCCAACGCCCGACAACTCATCTTGCCTGGTGTGGGTGGATTTGGTGAAGCAATTGATGAGATTCGTCGTCGTGATCTTGAGCGGCCCCTGATGGATTATCTTCAATCCGGTAAGCCTTTTTTAGGCATTTGCCTTGGTCTGCAAATGCTTTTCGATGAAGGCTACGAAAATGGTGTCCATCGTGGGTTGGGCTTTTTTCCGGGTAGTGTGAAACGCTTCGATGAGAGCCAGTTTGAGGCGAGTGCGAGGACGCTGAAGGTTCCGCATATGGGATGGAACACAGTCAAAAGACATCGGGAGTGCGCGTTGCTCTCCGGAACGAGCGAAGAGACTCACTTCTACTTTGTTCACTCGTTTCATGTTTGCCCTGCCGAAGAAGATCTCACGGTGCTTTCTTGCCACTATGGCTACGACTTCACGGCGATGGTCTCCCGAGGCAACGTGATGGCAACTCAGTTCCACCCTGAAAAAAGCCAGGAAGCTGGTTTGAAGATCTTGCAGAATTTTGTCGAAATGAGCGGTGCCACCGCCGCCGTGTGATCGGCGATAGATCCGTGTTGGCGTCTCACTTGATCATGGATTCAATCGACTGATTGATAATCCGAAAGGCATCGCCCTTCGCTTGGTCGACCAGCAATGTAACCTCGTCCGGATTGGGATGCCGAAGGAGGCTAGCGAGCATCTTGTGTTCGATATTCGTGTCGGCGATGAAAAGTGAGTCGTCTGAATTCATCAGCTCCAGGTTTGCCTCAATACGTTTGAGGAGACTATAGCTATGGCTTAGCTGCACCATCTCATCGGCATCGAAAAGCCTGGCGTCCGCCAAGCGGGAAATCCATGTTCGAGTTGATGGAGAACGATCACCATCCCATTCTCGTGACCCAAGTTTGGGTAGGAAAAACAACGTGGCGATGATTGCAAAGTTCTCAATCTCGCGAATTCCGCCTGGTCCCATTAGAGACTGAACGAATGTGGCATCCGCCGGCTTGGGCATGCGATTGGTCGAAAACTGAGCCGCCAATCCATCGTTCCACTCTTCTCGCCACTCGAAACCTGAAAACAAATCCTCTAACTTCCGAGAATAGGTTGTGCGTACCTCACGCGAACCGTACATCACGCGGGAACTGAATACGTCCATGAAGCTTCGGAACGGCACGTCGTCCTGTTCAAAAAGACGGAACCACTCATCAAGGGTGAGTACGTGATCAAAGTCTTCGAAAACGTCATTGAATCGACAGACTTGCGTCTCAAACGTGCCCGCGCTCGGATCATGGCGATTGTCTAGCGTCGCCATCACGTCGCGTCGCACCAATCCAAAAAAGTCATCATTCGACAAAGTCGCCCTTGGACCACCCACTCGTCGTTTGGTTTGGCCTGGAGACTCATGCAAGAAGCCGACAAGTAAAGGTGCGGTGTAACTGCATTCCATGCGTGCAATGGCACCGAAGGCAATTGCAATCATTCCCGAGGCCTGTTCATCCGCGTCAACGGGGTCGCCATAACGTTGGCCGAACTGGGCCACTGAAGCCTCGATGGCCCGCCCCAGCAGCGAGTCGCCGACGCGTGTGATGCAAGAAAGAACGCTTTCAACGCGTTCCTTGCCAAGCAAGTCCCTCACGCCGATGATCAGGTGAGATGAGTCGCGAAAAGCCTTTAACAGTTCCTTTTGAGGTCTCTCGCCTCGCATGATGTCGATCGAATGAGCATCCAATCGAGCAGGCGAAGGCATCTTGTCCATCAACAGTGAGTCTATGAGCTCGTCGAGCATCCCTGGTCGATCAACAAGCATGTTTTGAAGGTACGGTGCCGAGCTGCACAACCGAACCATCAACTGAAGAAGGGGACGCTGCTCGTGAAGCAAGTTCCACAACGTCGCTTTAGCCCCAATTGAATCGGTTACTTCGGCTAGCTCCGCCAAGGTTGCATCCGGATCCGGCGCGTCTGCGATCAAGGGTAACAAGGAAGGCGCGAGAACAGAAAAAGCATGCCGACAGCGGCCACCCGAAAGGAAACGCACATTCTCTCTGGCCAAGCGATCAAGGTTCGCTCTAGCTGTGACCAGGTCGTTGAATCGATGTCGCCGTAGCATCCTCTCGATCTCGCTACCATCGGGTGCCGGATCAAGAATCAAATTCGAATCGACCCCAAGCCGCAGGTCGGGCTGTATAGCCGGACCGATGTCAGCCATTAGCTTCTGAAGGCATGCTCCGGTGCCCTGAAGCGTTTCGCGAATCAACTCTGACAATCGGGTGGGGGCGCCGCTTTGGTCCGAGTCATTTCGAATACCGAGTTGCCAAGCCAACAAGGTGGCCATTGAAGAGTCGGCAAAGATGCGGTCGCCTCCATGATCCATTGCAATGGTCGTTTGGTGCTTGATGCGGCAAAGACGAGAGTAGTTCTTTGCCAAGAGAGCCGCATCATCGGTCGAAAGAATCTTCTGGTGCTGAAGTGCGTCGATCGCCTCATAAAAATCAGATTGGCGAACGATCCGATTCTGTCCGCCGTGCACGGCTTGCATCAGGCCGATGCATCTTTCGATATCCAGCCGTCCTCCCGGGCTGAGATTCAAATCGATGGTGAGATCAATCTCCGTCTGCTCTGATCCAAGAGAACTCTCGGGAGAGTTGTCGTTGCTTTCGCTGTTGGTGGTTGATTCGCCATTGGCATCTTGATCGGAGGAACTGGGCTTGGTCTGCCCATCCGCCGCTCTACCGGCTCTCCGATGCAGTCGGCGCCGAATGCTTTCCAGCTCAGCCCGGTCGTCATCAAGATGCAGTGACGGATACACCCAGGGTTCGATTCGGCCGAGAAAGCTCAGCCCCACATCGACTGAACCCGCGACAACCCGTGCGCTTGCCATCTCCATCCGACGGTTCACTCGCCCGCTGGTCTCATAAACGCGAGCCGCCTCATGCACGCTGCAGATGGATACACCCACTTCAAAGCGCGGACCAACTCGCAAGTCAATATCCAAGCCATCTCCGCGACTCGGATCTCCTCGGAGAAGGTCCATCATCTGTTCGACAACGGCTTCATAGTACCGGCGATGCCAGACGTTCCGATAGTCGATCGAATCGTAGAGGAAAATAAGTTGCAGTGGTGAGCGATAGCCTAGCGTTCGGGCACCGTAGGATCCGATCGCAACCACGCACATCTCCGGATGGCTGCCATCACTTCGTACAGGCCTTTCGT
>JBCCKZ010000688.1:0-3630 GCA_039027135.1 Planctomycetota bacterium | reverse complement strand
CTGTTCAAGCCGGGCGAGCTCAGAGGTGCCCCCGAAGCGTTTCAAAGATATCTGGGCATCCTATGACCGGAATAGCTTCTTTTCAGGCGATATGTAATCGACGGCACTTCGACTTGGATCCCCAACGCCTAGATTTTTTGGTTGCTCGGATCGGGTATTTGAGTAGATCAAGATGAAGATATGTTTTGAAAACCTGCAAGCATTCTGAGCCGATCAGTCAGCCCAAAGAAAAGGGGCTATCCTCGCTCGTCCTGCCCGCACTTGCCTTTAAACCGCGGGCGTGAGACGACATTTCGGCGACGGAGAATCAGCTCGCACAATTGGAGTAAACTCTGTGGCTGATCAAGACGCGATCGCATCAATTGTTCCGTTAAGTCGATGTTCTTATGCGAACCAAACGACGCTGGGCATCGCGACGAACTAGTGAACCATGGCGAATTCAAGAACCTTCTTCAATCTAATCAAAATCAGGCAAGAATGCTCGACTGACACAACCGTGATGCGCCTGTGCAACCGTCGCTGAAAAATCGGCTAAGTAACCGCGTCGTACGGATGGAATGGCGCGGCGAGACCAATTGCTTCGCCGCCGCGCGAGCTCCTCGTCATCGACCTCGAGGGAAATCGAACCCTTAGTTAGGTCAAAAGCGATCATGTCACCATCTTCAACCAACGCGATTGGACCACCAACAAACGCCTCGGGAGAACAATGAACTCCAATCGCTCCATGCGAGACGCCAGAAACGCGTGTGTCCGACACCAGAGCAACCTTACCATTCAACTCGGGAACGGATAGCGCCGCCGACGCAACGAGGACTTCTGGCATTCCGCTAGCGACCGGCCCCAGGTAACGAAGCACGATCACGCTTCCCGGTCTGATTCGTCCGGCTTCGACAGCATCAGCGACTTGTTTGGCCTCATCAAAACAAATCGCTTTACCACGGAAATGAGGCTCCGACATGCTAGAGACTTTAAATACGATGCCTTCCGGTGCGAGATTGCCAAAACAAATCTGAATATCGGCAAACGGCTTGTAGGGCGAGTCTGCCGACGCAAGCAATTCCTGATCAGCCGAAGGCTCACCTATAGCGGAGAGATTTTCCGTCAGTGTTCTTCCGGTGACAGTTAGCGAATCACCATCGACAACACCGGCTCGCAATAGATGTTTGAGCAGTAGCGATGTACCACCAATACGGTGCAAGTCGACCATAGTCTTGTCGCCACGCGGAGCAAAGCTGCAAAGCACTGGCGTTCGCCTAAAGATCTCCTGCAAATCTCGCAGTCCAAACTCGACCTCAGCTTCTCGCGCCAGCGCAAGTAAGTGGAGAACGCCGTTCGTTGAACCACCAATCGCGGCAATGGTTGCTGCTGCGTTCTCAAAAGAGCGTCGAGTGAGGATGTCGCGAGGCCGGATCTCCTGTTCCAACAGGTTGCGAACTAGTCCTGCCGTTCCTCTACACTCCCTTTTCTTCGCATCGTCGATGGCGGGGATGGAACTGCTTTGGGGCGGCATCAATCCAATCGCTTCCATCGCGACACCCCAAGTATTGAAGGATGCGGCGATTCCGCATCCGCCCGGACCAGGACAGGCCTTACGGAGTATTTCATCGGCTTCCTCCTGCTCGATCGCACCAACGGCGGCGGCAGCCTGTGAATCGTAAACATCAAGGATCGTGATGTCCTTACCTCCGTGGCAACCAGGCATAATGCTCCCACCGCTAACGATCAGACCGGGATAATTCAGCCGAGCCAGAGCCATCGCGAAACCAGGCCCATTTTTATCGCAATGATGTAGTCCGACCAAAGCGTCGTAGCCATGTGCGCTCACCACGCATTCAGCAGCGTTCGCGATCATGTTCCGCGACGGCAAACTCGCGTTACCACCTTCGTGACCTTGCGTGATATTGTCGCTGATGGCCGGAGTACCGAAAGGGAATCCGATCAAACCATGCTCGCCACAACCTTCGGCAATGAGCTTGGCAAGGTCATAAGCATGCAAATTACATAGATTGCCGTCCAATAGCGGCACACCGATACCGATTTGAGGTCGATCGAAATCCTCCTCTGACATCCCCAGGCCGTAATAAAACGACGTGATGGATCGCTGCCATCCACGCGTGAGTCGTCGACTGTTCCAGTTGAGCGTCATGGCTTCTCTATCTGCGTATGGATATGCCCTGAATCGTCATTCTATTTCGCCATCATTGCAAGGGCTTTGGCGAACATCCCAAGTGAATCAACACTCGATTCGCGTTTTCATCTCGTGAAATAAGTCCCGCTGGCATTACCGTGTGCTCGAAATAGGCTGCATTGCAACCACAATTCGAGGCGGTGAAGTACTCGGCCTCCTTCCGTCCGCTTTTCTCGGTTTCATACAGGACCTCTTCAAGACCATCCGACGCCCAGCTGGGGTAGAGCCAATCGACGCGTGGGCCGATAGCAAATGGGCAACCAGGAGGACGATTTGCTTCTTCTGCAATTCTATCGCATCTGTTAATCTTTCGATTTTCCAATCATACGACAGGCGGATTGAAGCGGCGAATTGTGAAGCCCATCTCCCCAGAGTCAAAACCGTTGATTCCCAATCTGATCTCGCCTGGAATAACGATTGGATCTCAAACGCGATGACGTTGCGCAAAAGACATAACTATTCAGATCAAGTTTGCCGCGATCAGCAGCATGATAAAGCTGTGTCGCGGCAATCAAGCAAGCCAAATGAAGCCAGGGAACAATGATGAGTGATTCATACTTCGGGGAAAGAAAAAGTGTTGAGCAGGTCGAAGAAGGAGTGGAGCTGGCTCCCAAGTTTGATGAGCACGGGCTCATTCCCGTCATCACGACGGATTTCACCTCTGGCGAAGTACTCATGCAAGGGTATATGAACGCCGACGCACTCACCAAGACAATTGAGCTTGGTGAAGCGGTCTATTGGAGCCGCAGCCGAAAATGCCTTTGGCACAAAGGGGCGACAAGCGGCCTCGTGCAAAACGTTCGTGAAATGCGAATTGATGACGATCAGGATTGCGTTTGGCTTCGCGTTGACGTTCAAGGAGGGGCTAGTTGCCACGTGGGGTATCGATCTTGTTTTTATCGTTCGGTACCGGTAGGCGAAGAGGCTGGTAAGCCCCTCGGATTCACCGAAACAGAGAAAGTATTCGACCCCAAGGCGGTTTACGGCGATGCACCTAATCCGACTCAGCTCTAGATGGCGAGTCGCACGAGTAGAGGCAGAGGCCCTACCAAAGCCATCGCGCAGCTGGTCAATGCATGATTGGCTATGGCCGGTCGCTGCGGAATGCTAAAGCGCTGCTGTGATGCACTCACTAGCTTCTTCAATTCGAATCGGCTTGATATCGAAGTGGGAGCACTGACCTAAGAAACGACAGGGATTGTTGTGGAAGATCTCAATGGCTTCTTGCGTCGAGTGGCCGCGACGACGAAAGTCCTGAATGCACTCTTGGAGTGTGAAGGGATCGCTTGGTCCCCAATCCGCCGATGAGTTCACTAGGATGCGTTCACGACCATAGCACTCAAGCATGTCCACCGCACGTTTAGGCGAGCATTTGGTGATCGGATATAGCGTGAACCCCACCCAGTATCCCGCGTCAAGAGGCTCTCGGATTGTATGCTCCT
>JBCCKZ010000687.1:0-3632 GCA_039027135.1 Planctomycetota bacterium | reverse complement strand
GTCCGAATTACGCGAGACGGAGAGAAGCCGAACGTCGAAACGAAGCACAGCGTTCGGTGGAATGATGCCGTCAACGCCAACATCGCGGTATCCAAGATGTGGCCCCGCGTGGAAGCGTCTGCGGCCACCAGCTGCCATGCCTTCGACGCCATAGTTTAGTGCTGCAATCACATCACGCGCCCCGAGTGTGAACGTGTAGTTTTCAAGAGACTGGGCGATATCGCCGCGGTTGAGCATCAGATCGTACGAGATTGTCACAGTGTCACCGCGAGCGGCAACGCGACCATCTCCAACGATTTCAGAATCGAGCTTGACGCCAGCACGCATGAGTTAGTCTGAGGATTTGCAACGGATGGTTCTTAGCTCACCGTCTCCAAACGAAGCAGGTGATGCCTGGACAGAGGGAATTGTACCAATGCCCTCGGGCGTTGCAAAACTACAAGTGTGTGCTGACAGAATACAGCAGAAATACCATGTTATACGAGTCATCCGAACGTCGCGTTGCGGCTTATCCTGAATCGTCCTGGTCTGGGATTGGGCCATCGAATATCGCGTGGTCTGATGAACACCAACCGACGATTTGGTCCATCGTGTCAAGGATTGCGTCGTAACCCGGTTGCTCGCCGTCAGATAGGCGAGCCCGAAACGCGTCGAAGAGATCGTGAATCGTATGTTGCGAGACGCCGTCGCGTTTGAGTTGTAGTGCCAGCTCACGCAATTGGCCAGTAGGATCGTCAGACTCTAACGCAGTTTCAATCAGTGTGTTTTGGGATGACACGCGAAACTCAGATCGCATAACGGTGTTGACGGTGAAAGCCAGTTGTCCATGCTTTGTTTTCGAAGTTGGTTCGAGTGTAGTTTAACACGGGCTTGGTCGAACGAGATTCGATATTACTTCGTCTCTTGAAGAAAGACTGGTTGACTACTCGATCTGTTGCATTGCCATTCTGTATGAGACTACGAATCCGCGATCACCGCACCGGTTCAGTCTCATGAGTTCCGATGAGAGATTCTTCTTAAGTTGGTTGGTTTGGGCGTCATGTCTCGAGCACCAATTCATTGGATGGTCGCGTGAAAATGAATGCGGGAGCCTGGAGATCTCTGCGAGCATGTTGGGGCTCAACGCAGGGCGGAGAGATAGAGAAATGCAGGATTGTTTAGCAGCTTGGCGTTGAAAGCTCAGGTGATTCAGTGGTTTAGCAGAGGCTTGAATACCACACGATTCTTTGAATCAAGGCACATGATCGTCAGTGAATCAGATGGTTGGAAACGAGACTCATCAGCGACATTTCTCCAAACGCTCGATTCCTTCGTCAAGTTTCGAATAAACCGGTGTGAGTGTGATTGACCGACTGCCTGATCAAGGACCGTCCCATCAAGTGAGATGCTAATCCATTGATTTGCATCACAAGAGAACAATAGACATTGCAGCTGAACATCCGAATTCCAGATGGCCGCGGGCTGTAACTGCATCGATCGTGGCCAGCTGATGATCCAGCCGTCGGTATCGTTCTGGCAGACCCGATCATGTCGGAGGCCATGCGCGAGGCGAGTATCAAACTCTTCCTGTACACTCCCGTTCGTTGGGTCTAGGCGGAGCCATCCGTTCTCGTTGGTGATCCAAATGTCTCCTTCTCGATCAAGAGCCATTCTCGAGATACTCTTCAGCCTGGTTGACCTATATCGCCAACGATCAACACTGCTTTTCACATCATTTGCTTGGACGTAGACCGTGCTGGATGTGTGGCTAACGATGAACAGTGTTTGACCATCATGGCTCAATAGAGCCATTGGGTTTCCTCCCTCGATCTTGACTTCCCCTCGGTGTATGGCAGACATCTCCGGGTCCGAGATATCGTAGATCGCGTACTGACCACTGTTCGTGTAGTGAGCGAATCGCGGTGTGTCTCGAGAGAAGGACATTCGAAATCGACGTTGGGTGCAACCACCAAAGTTCACTGTGCCGTGATCCCCCAGAGTGCGCACTTTCCGGTAGCCCCATTTTCTATCCTTCAGGGAGGCATCTGCCTCGTTGCGGCCGGTCGCAGCAGCATAGGCTTTGGAGGGAATGTAGGCGAACAGCGGAAAATCGACTGTGTCTTCGATCCCCGGTGGGCCCAGGATCTTGCGTGAAGTTACGGGCGAGTCTGGCCCCGAGGATTGATGAAGGGTCTGCCTCATCACGTCATAGAAGCTGTGTTGAATGGACCAGAAGCGGTTGTCCTCTGGGGCAACGCGATCAAATGGGTCGATGAGAAACTCGCCCGATCTATCGACCATGATTCCTGATCCATCGCGGCCGTAGAACGCGAATCCCTTATGGCCGGAGAGACTTTCAGCATTTCGAAATGCGGACATCCCCGGTAAACGCGTACGTGTTAGAAGGTCAGTTCCCCAGATCTCGAGGGACCCACGCCAAGCCGCCGCGACGACCGAGCCCGTTGAGGTTTCGTTTGCCAATTCGCCAGCTTGGGGACAGAAAGCGATCATTGCCGCTTGCATTTGTTGTCCCGAGCACTTCGTCTCCGCGACTGGCGTGAGCGTTCCATCGGACCAACGTGAGTACAACACATTGTAGAGCCCCATCTGGTAGCAGCCCGCGGGTTTATCGGACCGATCGTAAGCTACTTCAATACGACGCCACAACTTGGGGTCCATCTCACATCGCCAGATCTCTTGTTCGGTTGCCAGAGAATGAACCGTGAGCTGATCTTTCGTTCGCACTTGGAGATGCTGGTTCCCGGGACTTATCTTCAAACGGGAAATCTCATCCGCGTCTGCAATGTCTAGTGGATACCGTTTCAGCTCCCACTGATATCCTGCTTGCGAAGAGTTCTCAATCTCAACGGTTCGATAGTCGGCGATCCACTGATCGATGCCTTGAGGGTGGACAAGCACGCATCCGGGCCCGTCGCCCATTGCGTCGACATGTTGTACTTCGTACTTGGAAAGTGTCGTTAAAACGGTCTTCGAGTCCGGGTCCAGAAGAAAGACTCTTTGCGGTTCACGGACGAGAATAAGTACCTTGTCGCGTACTTGCAGCGTGTCGATGGATTGAATGTCTGTGAAGACGACTGGGAGGGTAGCGACGCGGTAGTAGCCTTCACGGTCTTGCACAAACATCCCCATGAACTGGCTTGAAGCGGCTAGCAATCGATTTTCAGTTGGACTCCAGCAAAGTGACTTTGCCCAGCCCGCTGAGCTCTCACCGCGCGTCTTGTGCAGCAAGCGAAGTTCGTGGCCATCCCAAGCGTAGATTCGAATATGATGGCGTTCAGTGAGAACGGCGAGGCGAGTCCCGTCATAAGACCACTGAAGGTCAATCACCCTGTCTCGAGGAGCCACTGTCGTGATTGCGGCCAATTGGATGCTGGGGTCATCCCTTTGAATTCTTTGAAGAAGAGACTGAGATTGAGAAAGAAACTCAGTATTGGTCTCGCCACGGTAGGACATCATCGATTGGTATTCGGGGCCAAGGATCATATAGCCCTTTTCCGACCGACTGGTCGCAGTTAAACGTTGAACCCAAACTGGATCCAGCGAGACCGTCTCCGCGGCCTCCAATGGCTGCCAAGTATTTGAGTTTTTGGCAGGCAGATTTTCCGTTGGCGAAGATGGACTTGCATCTCGTT
>JBCCKZ010000686.1:0-3636 GCA_039027135.1 Planctomycetota bacterium | reverse complement strand
GGCCGAGCAGACATTCAAGCGAGCTCGCGCCGCAACCAGGCTTTCGCAGAACGAATTCGGCGATCAACCGTCGACTCGGACACGCCCTGAATGCTGGCCACCTGGACCCCACTCATTCCTCCGAAGATCATCATCTCAAGTGTCTTTGCTTGCTCCGGCGAAATCGCGTGAAGCCTTTCCAAGGCTTCATGAACCGCAAGAGTTTCGACCGGTTCTCCATCCCATTTCAAACAGGTATCGGTAAGTTCCGTCTGACGTTTTATTCCGCCACGACGCTTCGCCGATTCGAACCTAGCGTGATCAATCAAAACTCGCCTCATGACATTGGCTGCAGCCGCCATAAAGCCCGTTTGGTCACGCCAATCGCTCCGTTGTGTCTTCGACAAGCGAAACCAAGCCTCGTGAACAATTGCAGTCGTTTGCATCAGGTGTCCAGAGCTCTCACGCGACATTTGGCGCGACGCGATTTCATGTAGCTGCTGGTACAGCAACACCCAGACTTGGTTCATCGCCTCCGCATTTCCTTCGCCCGCAGCATGCACCAGCGTGTCAACATCATCAGCGGCATCAGGGGTTTGCTTCGATTGCATTTCTTCATTGTAGGGTGGGAGACAAAGGCGATCAGCCTTGTTGGAAACTGGGGCCTCTGAGCGTTGAGCTCTTGGCTCCAACCGTATCCGCAAAATCAAACGCCCGCCCCTCCGGAAAGGGAGGATGAGTTCAAAACGACGTGTTCATGGACAAAACAGAGGACACAAGAACTGCACGACCACAGAAGAGCACAAAAGAGGCTGTTGAAAGCTAAAGCCGCCAACACATCCAGAAGCGAGTGGAAGTCGTTTCTCCTATGCAACGGCGAAGCCCAAATCGAATCCAAAAATTCCTAAAAAAGCTGACGCCAGCGCACGCGATCCTACGCCAAAGATTTCGGGCCGCCAAAGCGATTCGGTCGCGTGGCCCTCTCTTCTCCTTGCCATTGAATCTCCGGAGTACAACCGATGGGATTTTCGCCAACCAGGCTCGCCAAGCTATCAAAGCTCGCGATCAGCCTGACTGTTTATCTTTCGATAACAACCTGCTCAGCCGGGACCTTTGAGTCCGACCGTAGCCAATACAGTGCTCAGCGGAATCGTGTGAGAGCCTTTCATTTTCTTTGCAAGGCGACATTTGGCCCAACCCCCGAAGAGGTCAACCAACTGGCTTTGGAAATGCGACGAAGGGGGACCCGAGCTGCTTGCGAACAGTGGATCGACTCACAGTTTGATTTGGCACCATCGCGGCATGTCGACACGATCCAAGCGATGATGAACGACCATGGTCTTCCGCCAAACTCCGAGGATTCCATCCAACGCTATCGCTATCACGCGTTCTACCATAACGCCATCGCGGCACCTGACCAGCTACGACAACGTCTCGCTTGGGCGCTTAGCCAGATCTTTGTGGTCGGTGATGATCAAGTCATCTTCGTTCGTGAAAACAATCCAGATGGCATCCCAAACTGGTATGGAGTATCAGCCTACTACGATAACTTCATTGGGGCATCCGATGGCAACTACCGCGATCTACTGGAGAAGGTTGCGTTGCATCCAGCGATGGGAGTCTATCTATCGCACCTCGCCAATCGTCGTGCTCAACCAGCACTAAACATCTTCCCGGATGAGAACTTTGCTCGCGAAATACTGCAGTTGTTCTCCATAGGACTTTACGAGCTCGACACGAGCGGCCGGCTAAAAACCGACGCCAATGGAAATCTAATACCAACCTACGACAACACGACCATACGCAACTTTGCAAGAGTCTTCACGGGACTCAATTACTCTCGAGCCCAATACTTTGGGTGGGGCATCCCGTTGGACCTTGTCAGCCCCATGGAAATGTGGCCGCAGTATCACGATACCGATGCGAAGGAACTCCTCAACGGTGTGACGCTTCCCGTTCGCGCAGAGACCGTCGAAGATGGAATGCAGGATATCAAAGAAGCACTGGACAACATCTCAAGCCATCCCAATGTTGCTCCGTTCATCTGCCGCTTGCTCATTCAGCGACTCACGCGATCAAACCCTTCGACCGGATACATCCGCCGAGTCGCGACCGTATTCAACGACACCAATGGAAATTGGCGGGACGTAGTCAAAGCTATTCTTCTTGATCCCGAATCATTCCGATCCATCAGGATTCGACGGCTACGAAGCCCTTGGAGAATCTCGGTCACCTCCAGGGGAACCGAGTACAGCCGGATGCAAGAACCAATGCTCCACTACCTCTCCATCCTACGTGCGTTGCAACCCGAAGTGACATACAACGGATCACCCAGCCGATGGTTCATGATGCGAGAAACCGATCAGGTAACAGGCCAATCACCATTCGGATCTCCTAGCGTATTCAACTTCTACTCACCTAATTTCCAACCACCGGGCGCCATCCGCGATACCCCCGGCTCCAGGAGACTTCCCGACGGCCGAATTTACGCACCGGAATTTCAGATCATGACTCCCATCATGATCAATCGAAAATCGAATTCGCTCCGCTATGAAATGCTAGAGGGTGGTATCGAATACGTGTTTTGGTCAGCGACGGGAAACCATATCCCAGGGACGATCGAGTTTGATTTCGCCGATTGGATCGATCGAATGGACGAGGACATTGAAGGAGTCGTTGATGAACTCAATTGGCTCTTCTGCGGCGGGACGATGATGGACTCTAGCCGCGATGCGATCATTGAATCATTTCAAGAGATATCAGCTGAACAGCCTTGGCTTGACCCCTCAGAACGTTTCGGCGCTGTCATCTATTTCGTTGTCAGTACACCCGAGTGTCTGGTTGCGGAATAAACGTCCGCAATCCCAACCCGCAGCGTTAGCAAGGGACTGCATTGAAGCAAACTCGCTTGCTGACGCGGCGGATTACGAAACACTCGCAAAACAACAAATCTTCTCCCATACAGATCAACACGAATCTCGATTCATCGGAAAAAATCATGAAGACGACAACCCACAGCCAACTCGGTGGAGGTAATACTCGTCGGAATTTTATTCAGCAATGCACGGCAATGGCTGGCAGTGGCGTGAGCGCATCGATACTGCAGTTGAAGATGGCTCAGTCATTGCTTGCTCAACAACCCATCGCAAGGCAAGGCACTAGCGGAGATTACCGCGCACTGGTGTGCCTCTACCTCGATGGTGGCAACGATTCATTCAACATGCTTGCGCCGTACGAAGCTGATGAATACGATGACTACCTTGAGATCCGCAGCCCTCAAACTCAGAACGGTCTCGCACTCGATCGCGATGAGATGCTCGTCATTGGATCGACCTCCGGCCGACGATTTGGAATGCACCCGGCAACAAGCGAGCTTCATCAGCTTTACAACCAAGGCGATCTGGCCTTTGTTGCAAACGTGGGCAGCCTCGTCGAGCCAGTCAATCAGGGAGATTACCAATCGGGAAACAACTTGCCGCTTGGACTTTTCTCGCACTCAGACTTGAAACGTCACTGGCAAACCTCGATGCCTCAATCACGTTCGGCGATTACTGGCTGGGGTGGGCGCACGGCAGACATCCTGACGGATCCCTCTCAGGCCTCAAACCCCATTTCAATGAGCATTTCAATCAACGACGTGACTCAGTTTCTCACGGC
>JBCCKZ010000685.1:0-3638 GCA_039027135.1 Planctomycetota bacterium | reverse complement strand
TCTGGCTCTTGGAACGAATCCTCAACGACCCACCGCCTCCGCCGCCACCCAATGTGCCCGAGGTGGACTTGACCGACCCGCGTGTGCTGCAGATGACGTTGAAGGAACGCATTGAGGATCATCGAAACCACCCGGCGTGCTTCTCGTGTCATGCGAGGATCGATCCGTGGGGAATCGCTTTCGAGAACTTCGATGCGATCGGCGCCTGGCGAACTCAGATTGGGAAAAAGCCGGTCGATTCGACCAGCGAGTTGTTCAACCAACAGCAGCTCGACGGTATGGATGGTCTCAAACGATTTCTCTTGACCCAACGTCAGGATCAGTTCGCCACGGCATTCGTGCATAAACTCGCCAGCTATGCGCTGGGCAGGCCTCTCTCTTTTGCAGACCGCTCCGAGTTGGATCAGCTGACGCGGTCTTTTCGACAGAAAGACGATCGTCTTGCAGATTTGATTCAGCTAATTGTCACAAGCGATTTGTTTCTGAAGAACGAATAATACTGACGGCACACATTCAGCGAATCGCCGCGACCAACCCATTTCAGTCAACGTCCCTGAATTGATGACCACCGCACGATCATGATCAATTTATCAAGACTCGACCGTCGACGATTTATCCGCGGCACCACTGGATTCGCGCTGGCGCTTCCGCACTTAGACGTCTTCGCCGACCCCGCGCCGCGTGACTCCGAAGTGAAGCGTCTAGCGTGCTTTTACATGCCCGATGGAGTTCCCATGCCGCTGGCGCACGATCCGGCGCACCAGGACTGGAGTTGGTTTCCTCACGAAGTTGGCACCGAGTATGAGATGACTCAGTGCCTTCAGCCGCTCGAATCGCTACGTCACGATCACACCATCATCAGCGGACTTTCGCATCCGTCCGTACGCAACGTGCACGGTCATTCCAACGCCGACCAGTTTCTGACCGGTGCTGACACCGGAGCAGCGGGCGATTACCAAAACAGCATTTCGCTTGACCAGCGTTTTGCGATACACGCCGGCAAACACACGCGTTATTCGTCGCTCGTGATGTCCACCGATGGGGGAACTGGATCACCGCGTGGTGCCCAAACCATGTCCTTCACTCGTGAGGGGCGTCCGATACCAGCAGAGCACAAGCCCAAACGAGTCTTCGACATGCTGTTCGTCAAGAGCAGCGACGATGCAGCCCAACGGCTGGCGTTAAGCACGAGTGCTCTGGACGTATTGATGGACGACGCGCGTTCCCTGAATCGGACGCTGTCCAAACGTGATCAGCAGACGCTAGAAGATTATCTTCAGTCTGTTCGCGATACTGAGGTGCGAGTGGAGAAAGCAAAGCGATGGATCAACACGCCGTTGCCCAAGATCGATGTGGATCACCTGACGCTGGACATCACACCCGAGGATCCTCGTACCTATCTTCGAACGATGTACGAGTTGATCTACTTGGCGTTCAAAACGGACTCGACCCGCGTCGCCACCTATCAGATCGGCAGAGAAAATGGAGTTGGCGTGAGCGATTATCTGGCGCGAGCGGTTGGCTTTAGCTTGACGCATCAGCTTTCACACCAGACCAAGGCGCCCGGCGGATGGGAAAACTTTGGTAGGTATTGCCGTTTTCTGAGCGAGGAACTTCGCCGATTCCTGACTCGTCTGCGCGAAACGCGCGAGCCCAGCGGGAACGGAAATATGTTGGACAATACGTTAGTGCTGTTCGGTTCTGCATCCAGCGCGTTTCATTCTTCGCGAAACTATCCACTGCTCTTGGCCGGCGGAGGGAATATGGGTTTCCAACATGGCCAGTACTTGAAGTACGGTTCCGGCAATGCGAACAACCAAGCTAACGCGGGCCGCGGCTCCGACGAAAACTGGCGAGGTGAAATGACGTGGGAGGAGGAGGACTTGTCAAAGCTCTATCTGACCATGTTGCATCGACTTGGTGTCGATTGCGAGTCTTTCGGTGGTGCGACCAAGACTCTGAAAGAGGTCTAAAGTTGGATAGAAGCCAAGATTCGCAGCAACCTGTCAACGAACATTGCCAATCACCAACGAATTCGATTGATAGCTCAAAAGCTTCGCTGGCCTGTCTGATCGCAGCCTTTGGCATGCTGTGGATTCCATTGGGCCAGCACGAATTTCTGATCCGGAACTGGATGAAAGTGGGAACCTTGATGGCCCCCTTTCTTGTATTCGTTGCTTTGACATTCCGAGCGACCAATGCAAACCGCGTATCCCCTGATCTGTCGGTGATTTCGCTGGGGTTATTGATCGCGTACATCGCTCACCAATTTGAAGAGCACTGGATCGACCTGTTTGGCAATCGCTACGCTTTCAAGCCCTACGTGAATCAGATGTTGCTTGATCGACTCGGCGGCGAGGAAAGAGCCGTCGGACCGCTTTCGGATGAAGGCGTTTTCGTTATCAACACTTCGCTTGTCTGGTTAGTCGGCGCACTTGCGATTTGGCAATCACACCGGCACGTGTTTCCCACCCTATGCATGGCAGCGATCGTATTGGTCAATGCGTTCGGCCATCTCGTTGTCGCTACGGTGGATCGCGCGTACAACCCAGGTTTGCTAACCTCCGCCTTAGTCTTCCTACCACATTCGCTGGCCGTTTACATTTGGCTGATTCGCTCAGGTGTCGCTGAGCCTCGACTGGCGATCGCGAGTCTTGCATGGGGAATACTCGCGCATGTTGCCATGGTTTTGGGAATGATCGCATCGGGATGGTTAGGCATCATTCCAGAGACAGCCTATTTCGCACTTCTTATTGGTTGGTCCATCCTGCCGGTGTTGTTGTTTCGTTCGGCAGATGAAATACATTTGGCGACGACCGATGAGCCAATTCATTGAATTACCACTCAGTAGGCAGTCGAGGATGAGCGCTCAACGATCAAGAGTATTGACCGGATTCGTATCGAATCTGGTCAACTATGCAACGGCGCGTGGAATCACGATTGATTCGATTTCGGAATCCACCGGAATCAATCGCACGGCGTTGATCGACCACGAATCAAGACTATCCGATGAGGTCGTTCCGAAAATCTGGCGATTGATCGCTTCATCGTCGGATGTTTATCCCGAGACTCTTCGAATGGCGTCAGCAGCGCCAACATCGGTCCTTGGGCCCGTTGCCCAATTGATTCGATACGCGGTGACGTTTGGCGATGCAATCGACGCCGTAGCTCGTTTCAGCACGCTATTGGCCGATCGAGTGGAGGTTCGTCGGATTGAACTGGAGGACGCCGTTGCCCTTCAAGCGTGGCACCCGCTTGATTCGGTAGACGGCGGCTATGCAGGCGAGTTTGGTATTGCGATTGTCGCTCGCGTACTGACGCTTTGCTTGGGCAAGAATTGTATCGAGGGCGTCGACTTCGCTCACGCTCCGCATGGGAGCGTCAAAGCCTACGAAAAATACTTTGGCGTCTCGCCTGGATTCGAACAGCAACACAACCGACTGCTTCTCCGTCGAGCCGTGCTCGATCATCCCATGCGCGAGGCCAACTCGAACCTATTCGAATACGTACAGGCGAATGTCGAGCTGCTTGAAGATCGTTGGCGTATACCTGGCGACCGCGACACCATCGCTTACACGTACAAAGCAGCTCAGAGCAACGCCAGAAGCGGCATCTTCACCGTCGATGCACTTGCACGC
>JBCCKZ010000684.1:0-3641 GCA_039027135.1 Planctomycetota bacterium | reverse complement strand
CGTAGCGTCGTTGGGAAGCAACCGCCGTCAGATGCGATCGTGCTCTTCGATGGCTCTCGCACCGATGCTTGGCAAGATGCAAAAACCGAAAACGGTTTTTTGAAGGCGGGAACGCGGACAAAGGAAAAGTTTCGAGACTTTCGACTTTATCTCGAATTTATGATTCCGCTAAAGCCTGAGCCGCCGATCAGCCACCCTCATCGTGGCAATAGTGGCGTGTTCGCGGTTGGCGCCTATGAGGTTCAAATTGCTGATACATTCGGTTTGGATATGAGCGATTCGGCTTGGACTGATATTCCGAGGCTGAAGCCTGTGAACACGTGGTGCGGCAGCATCTACGGAATCAGTGAGCCATCGGTCAACATGTGTCTGCCGCCGCTCACATGGCAAAGCCTCGAAATTGATTTTCGAGCCGCCCGTTTCGACAGAGGTAAGAAGGTTGAGTCTGCGGTAATGACCGTCGTTCTCAATGGAGTCGTTGTTCAGGATTCAGTGGTCTTGCCATCGGGAACAGGTGGTGGTTCATCGGGCCCGCGTCGAGAGGTAGGCGAGGGACCGGTCGTTCTGCAAAATCACTCCAACCCCAATTTGTTTCGCAATGTTTGGATTGTGCCGCGTTCTTAGGTTGAGCACGTCGGCACTTATCGGCTTTCGCAGAGGTCGGAATCTGATATCGTCTTTATGGTTATGGCGAAGCTCTATTTCTACTACTCTGCGATGAACGCCGGCAAATCGACGATCCTGCTGCAGTCGAGCCACAATTATCGCGAACGAGGGATGCGGACTTTTTTGATGTGTCCGCAAATCAACGATCGTGACGAAATCGGAACGATTACCTCGCGAATCGGTCTTTCGGTGCAAGCCCATGTGTTCACAACTGCGGACAACCTGTTCAAGTGTATCGAAGAAGAAGTTGCGAGCTCGCCGCTGCATTGCGTCTTGGTCGATGAGGCGCAGTTTTTGACGGCCAAACAAGTTCGGCAGCTGTCGGACGTCTGTGATTCAATGGATATTCCAGTCTTGGCGTACGGGATTAGAACGGACTTTCAAGGTCATCTGTTTGAAGGAAGTGCCGAATTATTGGCGTACGCTGATGAGCTCACGGAGCTTAAGACGATTTGCCACTGCGGTCGCAAGGCGACGATGAACATGCGGATTGATGCCAATGGCCAGCCCGTGCGTGATGGCTCCCAGATATTGATTGGTGGGAACGATCGGTACATCGCGGTCTGCCGGCGGCACTTCAAAGAAGGGCTAGCTTCGCGTCGTGATGATGATTTGCCACTGCTTGGCGAAGACGACGCTCTCTAGTTATTCAAATTGAGCCCCAAGAGGACGCGTACGACGCCTCATGTTTCGGGCTGTAGTGCCCGACGGGACCGCGGCTCCCTCATTCGTTGCATGTGCGAATTGGTGCAACGTCTACGACCGTCATCGTCGCTACGACCAGTACGGTGATTTTTGATCAATCGTAGGACGGACGCGAGATCACTGACCTAGGTTTTCAAGAGTCCTATCTACACACGATCTCTCGGGTGGGACTGGAGCCTATTTGCCGGCTCCAACGAATACATTCCAAGTGAATCGATGAATCCGGAAACGTCGTACGCTCAAATCAATGATCCGACCCAGCGGGACTATCCCCAAAGCTCACTCCATGCGCTCATCGATTCGGTTTGCGAGGAGAAACTTGGAAAGGTCGCCGTGCTTTCTGGCGAGGACACGATGTCCTACGAGGAATTACAG
Source organism: Planctomycetota bacterium (assembly GCA_039027135.1). Lineage (GTDB taxonomy): Bacteria > Planctomycetota > Planctomycetia > Pirellulales > Pirellulaceae > Rubripirellula. The sequence continues at coordinate 1,895 of JBCCKZ010000684.1, read as the reverse complement.
CTTCGCAGCAACGAACTTGCAAACTACCTACGCTCAAAGGAAATTGGACCCGGGGACCTGGTAGGACTCTGCTGCGATCGAGTCGTTGAAACACCTTCACTCTTGCTCGGGATTCTTAAATCGGGTGCTGGATACGTCCCGCTGGATCCTGAGTATCCGGTCGACCGTTTGCAGTACATGGTCGAGAACAGTGAGCTCAAGCACATCATTGCTCACACTAATCAGATCGCCCTAATCGAGAACTTTCAAGCGTCCGCGACAATCGTTGATCGCGATTGGTCACTTGTGTCAGAGGCTGGTGACGGTCAGCCACCGGTTGATGGCGATCCCAAAAGTGATATCGCCTACGTTATCTACACATCAGGCTCTACCGGAAAGCCGAAGGGGGTCATGGTTCAGCATAACGCTGTCGTGAACATGCTCTGGAGCATGCGAGAAAAACCGGGTTTTAGCCCCGATGATCGTCTCCTCGCCACGACGACTCTGTCGTTCGACATCAGTGTTCTTGAAATGTTCTTGCCATTGGTTTGTGGTGGCTCGCTTGCTGTCATCGATCGTCAGACTGCAAAAGATACGTCGGCCCTGGTCTCCGCGATTGAGCAATACGATGTCAATTTCATGCAGGCCACACCGGCAATGTGGCGGATGGTTCTTGAGGGTGACTTCGAGGCCCGGCCCGGTATGAAGTTCTTGGCTGGCGGGGAGCCACTGCCACGAGATTTGATTAGGCCCCTGTTGCAGCGTTGTGACGAGCTATGGAATGTCTACGGCCCCACCGAAACGACTGTTTGGTCGACACTTGCTCAGATTAAATCTGATCAAGGAACGATCTTGATTGGAACACCGCTCGCCAATACGCAGATCTTTATCGTTGATGAGCAAGATCAGCTTTGCCCACCGGAATCACCTGGCGAGCTATTGATTGCAGGCGATGGCGTCACGCTTGGCTATTTGAAGCGCCCAGAGCTCACCGCTGAAAAATTCTGTGACTGGAACGGACTCAAGGTTTATCGCACGGGCGATTTAGCGAGGCTCACCATTGAGGGACAGCTTGATCACCTTGGTCGGATGGATAATCAGATCAAGTTTAACGGTCACCGAATCGAGCTCGAAGAAATCGATGCGGCCATGGCGAAGCAGCCGGGTGTTCGTCAGGCGGCGACAGTGCTTCGAGAAGATCAACCCGGACACAAACGCTTGGTTGGGTACCTGCTTCAAATACCGGGTGAGTCGGTCAACATTCCCGAGATCCGAACAAGCATCGGAAATGATCTGCCTGAATACATGGTTCCCAACGTCATCGTGACGGTCGATGAATTCAAATACACGCCTTCCGGAAAACTCGACCGAAAGGCGTTCCCACCTCCATCGACCGAAAGACCAGACTTAGAGGTCGAATATGTGGCTCCGAAGACTGAGCTTGAAAAACAACTCGCTTTGATCTGGAGTGAGTTGTTGCAGATCGACACGGTGGGAATCCGCGACAACTTCGTTCATCTGGGGGGGGACTCTCTGCGCGCCGCGTCGATCGTTGCACGCGTAGATAAAGAAATGTCACTCAACGTGACCGTCGCGGAGTTCTTTGATAATCCGACGATTGAGGCATTTTTATCGGCACACGAGAAAAAGGAATCGCTTGTCGAGCGACTGAAAGGTCTGAAAGATCGACGAAAGAATCGTGGTAGTGGCTTCCAGCTGCCAGATCTCAATGTATCTGAAGAAGGCATGGCGGCTGGAAGCCACCACTACGACGAGGCGACTGGAAGCCACCACTACAACGACGCGACTGGAAGCCACCACTCCGGTCAGATTCCTCAATACGCGATCATTGGCATGTCAGCCCGAATGCCGGGTGCGTCGGATTTAACGGAATACTGGGGCAATTTGGTTGAAGG
>JBCCKZ010000683.1:0-3648 GCA_039027135.1 Planctomycetota bacterium | reverse complement strand
GGCCGCGATGAAAGCCACAATGCTACTGGAGATGATGATCTGAAAATGGAGTGCGAAATCACTTCCAGAATCGATAGGGATCGAGAAGGTCATCGATTGAATCAGCAGCCCCGCGCCCACGGCGGAGCCAAAGCCAAACACCGAGAAACCCAGCGTGAGCTTCGCGAGAGAGCTCCTTTGAACCGGCACCGATGTTCGTTTGATCCCGATAGATCCCCCCCTTGTTGTTCAACGCCTCAGTTTACTGCAAAGGTGCCCAGCAGATTATCGCCAACCGGCTGACTCGATCGTCCAGCCGCTACATCCTTTTCAACATGGCACCGGTAAACCTCTGCCTAGGCGTGAAAAACCGGGTTTTTGCGCCTCTTTTGAAAGGTGTTTGGTGCCCCTTGGTTCGTTCGCTGAGGTACGTTTTCCCATGAGATAGGCAGATTGTTCTATTTTGTTGCCGCGGTCGCTTTTGTCCGCTTTGGCTTTGGTCCGTAGGAGGAACCGATTCATCATGACCTACATCATCATGTTCATACTGGGCGCGATGCTCTATTGCTTCTATCGCGTCATCATTGGGTGTTTGTTCACCGTGGCCCCCGATCAACGGGCTGTCAAAACCAGCTTTGGCGCTGCCAAGTTGATGCCGGTGGCTGCAGCCGATAACGCTGACGACTCGTTGTCTGACGAGGAACGTGAGCGATACCGATATCCTCAGGTGAGGGTGATTCCCCCGGGTGGCCCTTATATTCGGATGCCTTGGGAAGAGGTCCACAAGGTCAGTGTGGCGACCCAATCCGTTGATATTTCATGGGATCCGACAAAGGCCCAGTCGACGATCGAAGCCGTCACCAAAGACAATCTGACGACGGGCGTGAACGGACAAATACGATATCGGATTTCGGAATCAAATTTGTATCCCTATTTGTTTGGGGTTTCGCAACCGCTAGAGCACGTTATGGGATTCTTCGTCTCCGTGTTGCGAGAACGCATTGCCAACTTCACGGATCCGAATAGTGAAGGGCTACAGATAAACGCACCAGAGGAAGGTTTGGACGAGGTCGCCGAGGAGAGTTCCAATTTAGAGATTTCAGAGGGCGTTTCGATCAACGACTTGCGAAAGAATCTGCCTGTGCTCAATCAGTACATGGAGCAGCAATGCGTGGGTACGACGGGGCGATATGGTATCGAGTTGGATGCGGCTCTGATTACTGAAATTGATCCGCCGCCTGAAGTCGATCGGGCTTTATCGGCGATCAATAGCACTCGCAACCAAGTGGCAGCCGACATCAGTACGGCAAGAGCTGATGCGGAACAACAGATCACCATGAGTGCCCGAGCGGTTGAGATTGCAACCAACAATGCTCAGGCCGAGGTCGCGCCGCTGCAGGAGCTCGCATCAACACTGACCGAGATCAAGAAAGAGGGGGGCTCTTCCTGTCTGCAAGCCTACCTTCGTAATGCCAAGTTGCCACTTCTTAAGAACGTCCGCAAACTCATCCAGGTTCGATAAATGTCTTACATCATTGCTTTAGTATTTGGATTTAGTTCGCTACCTGTTCTATTGGCGTTCATGCGATGGTTTGGTCTGTACACCTGTGTCAACGAATGTGAGTCGCAAGTATTCACGTTGTTTGGCAAGGTCATCGGAACGATTGATCGGCCTGGTTTGCACTTCCCGATCTTGGTTTTTGGACCTCGGGCGTTATTGATTCCTGTGTTTGGCCAGAAACAGATCGTCAGTACGGCTCTGAGACAGCACTATCTTCGGAGCCAGATGGTAAACTCGGAAGAGGGAACGCCAATGGGGGTTGGTATTTGGTACGAGATGCAGGTTGCCGATCCGGTTGCCTATCTCTTCACCAACGCGAACCCTGAGGGTTCTTTGCAAGCCAACGTGACCAGTAGTACTATCTCGACGCTTTCGAATCTTGAGATGGAGACCATGCTTGAGGATCGGCACAGCCTTAGCCGGACGGTGAGGCAGGCGGTTTCTCCACTTTCCGAAAAGTGGGGGTATCGTTTGGGGTCGGTCTACATCCGCAAGGTGGAGTTTACCGATCGACAAATGGTTGACAATATCACGGAGAAGGTCGTCAAGCGTTTGGTTCAGGTCACCAGTGCCATGAAGCAAGATGGTGAGAACCGAGTCGGCCTGATTCGTAGTGAGACGGCCAATAAGGTTTCTCAAAAGATGGCGGAAGCGTCAGCGGCTCGTCCACAGATCGTCGGTGAAAAACTGCGAGAGATTGCTGCCAAGGATGATGAAATCTTGGATGCCGTTTTGCAGGTGCTCGAGGTCGAGAACATGATCGAAGCTGGGCCTGACTTGGATATTCTGCCGGATGGCAGTCAAACGATTCTGCAGGTGTAGTTTGGACTCTAGCCGTTGGTGTCTAGAAAAGAACCCGATTGCGAAACTCACCCTCCCGTGGGAGGGTGAAGGGATTTGTGTAGGTACCAGTGCTCAAAGGGAGAGCAAGTCGCTTCCTCAAGAAGCTTCGATCCCACCAAGTGCTTCAAGCAGAGCGTTGTATTCGTCATTGCAACAAACGCATTGATCTAAATGGCGACGGACCGCTTGCATTGCTTCGGGGATTTCCTTCCCCGATAACTCGAGTTCGGCAAACTCTGCCATCAGCTCATGACAACCGTCACAGTCCAGTTCATCGGGTTTGGCCGATGAAACGGAATCGATCAGATCCTGAGTTTGCTTTCTTGAAAGAGACATGTTGTCGATCCTTAGGCGAACGCTGTCGCTATGTCTTCGGCCTGGATACCCGATTGCTCGAGACCCCGCTTCAGTTTGATTCGGGCATCATGAACCAATTTGTAAATCGCATTACGGTTGGTTCCCATTTTTTCTGCGATCACTTCAACTGGCATCCCGGAGAGATTGCTCCGCATGGCCTTTTGTTGCTTTTCCGTCAACGTTGTGTCAATCAGTCGTTGAAGTGTTTCAACCATCGATTGCCGATCCATCTGATCGCCTGGGTCATCCGTTTCATCAATCGCGATTTGCATCGGCGATTGGTCCTCGCTGGTGAGCGAGTCGATGGAAACATCGTCGAAGTATTTTCGACGCATCTGGCTGATCCCGATCCTTACAGCAACTGTCATGGCCCAAGTTGTGAAACGACTGCGTCCGGCGAACTGGTCAAGCGATTCAAGAATCTTGATCAGGGCGTCCTGGACGACGTCGTCGGGTTGGAGACAGGCGTTGTATCGATGTGACATTGACTTGGCCAAACCTCGGACGAGGAACTCTCGCAATTCTTCAAGAGCAGCGTCGCGTATCTCGGGCTCGCCGCGAAGGCGAATCACCCAAGGGTCTTGCGAGCCGTCTGCTTCTTCAGCCCCGTTTGGGGTGTCGAGACATTCCGGACCGATGTTCTCTGGGTTGGGTATTGGAGTGTCCACGTCTTTGATGCGTCGCGTCACGAGTTTCTTACCGACAATATAGAGAAATTGTCGTGAGCTCGAAGCGTCCGCACGAAACGCGAAAAATTCAGAGGAGGTATTCGAGGATAACGACGTCGGCGGGCTCTCCGTCGACAATGCCAATAGAACGTTGAAGACCAACGATTTCGAAACCGTGCTTCAAATGAAGCCGAAGGCTGGAGACATTGCCCGCGATGACCTTTGCCGTTGCGTGTCGAT
>JBCCKZ010000682.1:0-3655 GCA_039027135.1 Planctomycetota bacterium | reverse complement strand
TTGGTTCGGACTGGTAGCCAACTGCATTGCATGAGTGAGGTTTCGGCACCGTGATACGCACTACCCGTTCGAAGTTTCCCGCTTGGATACTTCTTGTTCTGTCACTGATAGGATCGGAAATATCCAAGCCGACAGCTAACGCTCAGGTGCTAAACTGGGAAGCCGCACCGATTCGATACGGCGAGACCCAGGCCAAACGTAATCCCACTTCTAGGCTCCAATATCGGATGCAAGAAGGCCTGGTGTCCCTTGACGGGAAAACACCTCTGCAATAACTCGCCTGGATACTGGAACAACTCAGCGTACCTGTATCATCCCAAGTGATGGTCTTTTCAATAACGAGTCTGCAAAAGCACCTTGTCTGGCCATCGTATCCTCGATCAATCTATTTCAATGACCATGTATTCGTTGGCTATGTCGCTGAAGGGTTGATAGAACTGGCAGTGGCCGATCCAGATCTAGGAGCGGTCTTCTGCACGTTTGACCCCAGCAGTACCGTCGACGTGCCAAATGGTATCGATCTGCAAGCCAATCGATGCCTAGGGTGTCACGGCGCCGCGCGTACCGACGGTGTTCCAGGATTTCAAGTTCGCTCTGTCTTTTCGGATTCCGAGGGCGTTCCAGTCATTTGTGCAGGAAGCAAACTTACCACTTATGCCAGCCCGCTTAGCGAGCGTTGGGGAGGTTGGTACGTCACGGGATCGCATGGCGACCAGCATCACCTAGGCGGCAGTTTCCTGCGAGGGAAAAAGCGACCAATCGATATCTCTAACTCGGCTGGCGAGAATCAGCTAACGCTGCCTGAAATTACCTGAGCAGCACCAGCGACATTACCGCATTGATGGTTCTGGAGTATCAAGCTGAAGCATACATATCGTCTGACCAAAGCAAATTTCGTCGCCCAGCAAGCATTCAACCAAGACGGCGACCAAGAGCTCTCACCCGAACAAGAATCAAAGATGGATACGGTGATGGAGCCGCTAGTGGACTACCTGCGTTTTAAAAACGAACGACCACTACCCCATCCGATCAAAGGAATCGGGACATTCACAGCAGACTTTGTTTCACGATCGCCTAGAGACCAGCAAGCGTGTAGCGACGATGCAACTCTACGCCAGTTCAATTTGAAGACTCGACTCTTCGAATCCCCACTCAGTTGTCTCGTCACCTCGCCTGTTTTTGAACAACTCGAACCAAGTTTTCAGTCGCTCCTAGCGTGCAAGATCAGAGAATAGTTCGTACCAGATCACCCGTTCCTAAAAAAGCTAGATTAACTAGGACCGGCCTGGCTGGGCAAGAAAGGACCTGCAAGTCAGTGACCACGCGACGGTAGATCAAACGTAGAAAAACTGCCAGGCAGCAAGGACGGATAAGCCCTCCCGGATGCCTATATCTCCCGGAATAAATTTTCTTTGGAATCTGACACCTTTTGTTCTCTCGTCATAGTGAACACGGTCGACCCGTTTCATCTTCACGCTTCATTCTGATACGCCAAAGGCAAGCCAGCTCGCTCAATTCGGCAGATAAGCTTTTTGATGGAAATGACTGTTGGAATAAAGCACACGCGATCAAACAACCAGTCGGTACACCGAAGCTTGTCTTTGGCGCGAGATGCTACTCACGATCGATTGGTGCTCTGCCGTGGCGGGTTGGAAATCCTGCGTGGAATCAATCGAGCTGTGATGGAGGGGTGACGATTGCGAAGAGATTGGGCCACTCGGGGCGGAACAGCTTCCGTGGGCTATCCCAGCGTGAACGCCGATCAAGACAATCCCAAGTCCAAACTCAGCAAGACGATCATCTATCCTGGGAACAATTTTTCGTCGATGGATGATCCTACGTAATCGTCGTCGAGGATTACCCACGAACAGTTGCTTCGTCGAGTGACAGGTCAAGGCGATGAACCATCAGATCAACGGCATTGAGAAGTTTTGGGGGACGATGGCGATAGTGGAATCGATCAGTCATTCCTGAGCGTCAACTATCAATGACCGTGAGCAGCTTAGCGATCATCTCTTAGCTGGTCCGGGGAACCTGAACACCGACCCAAACAGGAAAGTCAGCGAACCCGCGAAGACCTAAATTCCACTTGCGAACCAGCACAGTGAACCACATTCGAATAAACGTCGGATGGCAGCAGAACTCGCTTTTAACTTCAAAAATTAGCGAAGGCCTGCCTTCTATATCTTCAGGGGGGGCGGGCTCTGAGCAGTAGTCCGTTCTTGCAGCTAAACCTTTCGGATTGGCATAAAATGGCGATTGGCAGCGATATTTTGGTTCTTTTGCTTGCTTTCATTACCCTCTGATGTGTAAAAAGCAACTTTGGAAGATCTCGAAGCTACCCAACTTGTCGACCATATTCGACCGATAACACGGTCATGCAACTCTATTTTAGGACTCGTTCGATGGGATCGAATAACATTGCCCAACTGTTGGGATTCATTCTTTGTATCATCTGTTGTGTGTGTTCATTGGGCTGCCCTAGCGGCTCTGCTGACCCTGTTGGTCCCGAGAAGAATGCGATCCAGAACTACTTGGACGAGAACCCAGACCAGTTGGTCGATGATGAAGAGGTCTCAGAAGAAGACGAGTTCGCAGCGGGTGGGGTCGAGTAGACTTACGGCTATTATTTCAGTCATTTAAGTGACATTGGTCACATTAGTTCAGCAGTATTTTGTGCGTTTGTCGCATTGGCAAACGCTCTGTTTTCATTACTGAGAGGTAGAAGCGTTATGAAAGTTTTTCTTCCACGGCGGCAAGCGTTTACGCTTGTCGAGCTCCTTGTGGTTATCGCAATTATTGGGGTGCTGGTTGGTTTATTGCTGCCCGCAGTTCAAGCGGCTCGCGAAGCGGCACGACGAATGAGCTGCAGCAACAATTTCAAACAGATTGGACTGGGATTACACAACTATCATTCGGCTTACAAACAGCTGCCTACAATGCGTGGCGGTACTTCGAGAGTCTTTGGAACCAATGCGCAATCGCGAATACCTCGTGCTCCCGGTGCGAGTTACGGAGGTAACAACCTAAACAATCTCAGCGCTCTAGTCGGTATCACACCGTTCATCGAACAGCAGGCGATCTGGGAACAAATCAGTAACCCCTTCACGGTCACGGAACCCGCCGCGGCTGCCGGGGACTTTGTGTTCAGCGCGATGGGGCCGAATGCAGACATATCGCTGGCGCAACACGCGCAATTCCAGTACGATCCTTGGTTAACCGAAATTCCATCATTTAGATGTCCTAGCGATCCGGGTTTCGGATTACCTGGGCAGGGCCGCACCAACTACGGAATGGGTACTGGAGATGCGGCTCAATTTCAAAATACTGGCGGCGTGAATCAGGACGGCACGCCCCATAACACGGCGTACGCACGCGCCCGTTCGACCTGCCGAGGCATGTTTATCCCACGCGTAAAGACGGCGTTTCGGGACTGCCTAGATGGACTGTCTCGCACAGTGATGGCTGGCGAATTGAACACGGATTTGGGTGACCGGCACATCACAACCCTGGCGGTGACGAGAGCCAGCGCGATGGGTGCCCCGTCGCGATGTTACGATGAAATAGATCCTGAAAGGCCTCGATTCTGGATCGCTGGCGCACCGAATACCGGCGGTGCTCAAAACTCACGTGGCCTGAAGTGGTCATCGGGGTA
>JBCCKZ010000681.1:0-3659 GCA_039027135.1 Planctomycetota bacterium | reverse complement strand
CAATCCAAGACTCATCGATGATGCCAAGCTCGATCATGTCCGGAAAATGGGTTTGGTCCTTCCGGCGAAACGAATTCAGTTTCATCCTGACAAGTGGTTCGAGATCGACGATTTGATAATTCTCCGCGGGAACTCTTCCGGAGATCTCGGCTGAGCTACTGGTGTATTCGGGTTTGACTTTTTCGCCTGCGTAAAGCAAATGGACGGCTTCTCGAACGCTGCCATCGGGACCATCGATGAAACAGTCCACACCCATGTCCTGGTGGTACTCAAATCCTGAACCTTCAAGTGCGATCTTGATCTGATCAAAGTCTACTCGTCGAACCAGCACATCCACATCTGGCGTATTACGGACGGCCGCCTCATCTACACGAGCCACCCAGGCCGCTACCGCATTCCCACCCGCGATCGCGTCGGGAATCTCTGCCGCTTCCAGAGCACGAGCGACTCGCAATGTCCGTTCCCTGACTTTCTCCACGGCTCGGATCATCCTTTCCCAAGAAAATCGCTGAAGTTTCATAGGTGAGAATCCAGGAGGATAGATGTCCTAGATAAGCAAAAAACAACCTAATTCTGATTTGGTTTTCCACACGTTAGTCATTTGAAATGCGTGTAATGGAGGAGGTCCGGATAGGTCGGATCGTTGCATTCAGCAGGATAGGCCACAGAAGGAAAGCGAACGACCGCTCGAGATCGCGTACCCGAGGCGTCGCTTCGCTCCCCCTGCGGCTCATTATTTTGTTTGGATTCGGATGTCCCGTGCAAGATTGCGTGGAGATCACGCAGTCATGGGGGACACGATACAGTGAATGGATGACTGCACCTGAAACCCGATTGAGCCTCATCGCACGGATTGCCGATATTGGCGATCAAGAATCGTGGCGAGAGTTCTGCCAAATTTATGAACCTCTCATCCATCGTCAGGCGAAGCACTTTGGAATCCGCGATAGTGAAGCTGCAGATGTCGTTCAGGAAGTGCTCATCGCAGTCTCCAACAAAGCGGCGGAGTTTGATCCAAGCCGAGATCGAGGTCGATTCCGCACTTGGCTATTCGAGGTCGGACGTCGAATCACGCTGGCCAAACTTCGTGAGAGGCAGCGTCCTGATCGAGCCGTGGGTGGATCCGATTTTGTGCTTCAGCTAAACAGCCATCCCTGTGATTCAGAAGAACGAGCGAATAGGTTCTCGATCGATCTACGCCGGCAAGCGTTTAAGCACGTGGCTCGAATCGTCAGCGGCGAAGTGAGCGAGCAAACCTGGCAGGCCTTCTGGAGAACGGCCGTGAAGAATCAGTCAGTCAAGCAAGTTGCTCGTGATTTAAAGATCTCTCAGGGGACCGTCTACGTCTCTCGATCCCGCGTCATGGCTCGAATGAAGAACCACGCCGACCAAATCACACACGATTCAACGGATGGATTCCACTCATGAGATGGTCATGCCATGCTGATCGATGCGACACGTCCGACGCGATGCTTCAATCACTCATCGATGGTTCACTCTCCGCGGGTGAAGAGCGTCGTCTAACAAAGTCAGTGGAAGGATGCTCGAAATGCCAAGCGACTCTGATGGAATTGGCTGCCGATTCTGATGATTGGTCAGTGGTTCATGATGCGTTGGGGGCATGTGTAACGGAATCGAGCGAAAGTAGTAAATGCGATTCCTATTCAGTATCGAACACCGAGTTTGGCCTAGCAGAGTTGCAGTCTCTGGGCATGGTCCAGCCACCGGAAGTCGCCCAGTCGATCGGTCGAGTCGATCGATATGATCTCCTTGAGGTGCTCGGTGCTGGCGGAACGGGCATCGTCTTCAAGGCTCGCGATCGATTGCTTGAACGTATCATTGCCATCAAGTTCCTGTCTCCTGCGCTGTCTTCGCACGGGCCAGCCCGTCAGCGATTCGCTAGGGAAGCGCAGGCCGCTGCGGCGGTCACGAACGATCGCGTGGTGACTGTCCATCACGTGATTGCCGACGTTCGTTGTCCGTATCTGGTGATGCAGTACATTGACGGTGAGTCTCTGCAGGAAAAGGTGATGCGGGATGGTCCGCTCGAAATCAATGTGGCACTCCGTTTGACCGCTCAGGCGGTCGAGGCATTGCATGCGGCCCACGAGCAAGGTCTTGTTCATCGAGACATCAAACCCGCCAACTTGCTTATCGGTTCGTCAGGCCAGCGACTTTGGGTGACCGACTTTGGTCTAGCCAGAGCGGTTGATGATGCCAGTTTGACGAGAACTGGATTCGTTGCTGGCACGCCCCACTACATGTCGCCTGAACAATCGAGAGGGCATGTGGTGAGTGCCTCGAGTGATCTCTTTTCGCTCGGTGGCACGCTGTATTTCATGCTGACCGGTCGTGTTCCCTTTCGCGCGGACAATACACTCGCGATTTTGCGGAGGATATGCGACGAACCTCATCATCCCCTATCTGATCTGCGTCCAGAAACTCCGAAGGTAATCTGTGAGCTCGTTGATGGGCTTCTTCAAAAGTGTATGACCGATCGGCCCTCCTCAGCGGAGGAAGTGCAAAGTCAATGCGTTCGATTGATTGAGGCCATTCAGAATGGACGCCTTCCCAAGACAATCAAACAGCAAAGGCTTCGTCGGATCGCAGTCCCCGTTTTGCTGTTGGGTCTGATCGCTTGTCTCTTTCCACTCTTTGTCAATCGAGCCAAGCTGTCCGATGCAAGTCCATCGATACCAACCAACCGAAATGAGACGTCGAGCTCAAAGCCAGCTTTCGCAGAAATGAGTTCCTATCAATCGACTTTGCAGAGGTCGAGGACTGCTAGGAGTTTCCAGGACGACGTTGGATTTTCTCCAAAAGCTAGTCTCCCTTTAAAGACCAACGAGCGTCAGATTGAGAACCTATCCGAGAACCTCAGCCGAAACGCGCTAGCGTCTGGTTTCGACGAGAAACGTGGTCTAGCGCCCAGTCGGCTAATGGGTATTCGGATGGGCTCTAACGCAACCGTTCCAAGCAAGGCTAATGAAGAGTTGGTTTGGCGGACCGACATGCGACACCTGGAACAAGACATGAATGAGTTTGAGCGTGTCATCGAACATCAATTGTTGCCAACCCGTTTTGTTCCCGATGATTGGAGCGATGAGTTCCGGTCCCTTGAGTCGCTGTTTATTGAAAACTAACTAAAACCAGGAGTGCATTACATGCTTAGATCTACTTTTCTGTTCTGTGTGCTGACGAGCTGCATTTCGTTGCAAGTGAAGGCTCAGTTTGACGTTCCCCGATCCGGCGTATCCTCGCCTCGGCCCGCAATTCCCGCAGCGAATTCGCAGTCAGCCCGAGGGTCGGTATCAATCGGGTCAAATCGATCCGGTGTTGCCACGAATCTGAAACTGGCTGAAAGAACAGAACTATTGGAAAGTGGGAAATTTCCCGAACGTTCTCAAATTATTCAGTCGGTTCCGGTGGCGAAGAGCACGATGACGCCTATGGGGATCGAGAGCATCTATACCGACTATCGAACGCAAAGTGTTTCGATAAATGACGATCTAAAAAAACTTGAGAGTGAAGAGGACGACCAAAAGTGGAGCAAGATTCAAACCATCACAGCCATGCGACATGCCGTCTTGATGCAGGCACTTGATCAAACAAAGGAAGACGATGAAGCGACGCAAAAAGTGCTTGCGATGTTACGAGAT
>JBCCKZ010000680.1:0-3663 GCA_039027135.1 Planctomycetota bacterium | reverse complement strand
GCCACATCTTCAAGCATCGATAGCCCGTAGCTTGGGTTTCGATTTGAAGTTAGAGAGTTCACGTGGCAACAGAAAATGAGCAGGCGATAAGTATGGGCAGACTAACAAATCAATGAGATTCCGCACATCCATCTCAACTTATAACCTGCGTTCGATTTCTTCTTCGAGCGAATTCCTCGCTGATCACAACGAGTAAAGGTAGGTGCTTTCCCCGTTAATCGCCTTCAGGGACCAACCCGCCCCCAAAAGACGGATTCAAGTCAAAAAACGGGGGCTTTCGCGCCCTTTAGGGCCGCGTGATTGACGTCCGTTGCCCCTTTTCTCGGCATCATGAATCTCCGATCATCCAAGAGTCGGGCACTCGTTCACCGACTGCCGTTTCCCACCCACGGTCTTGCCATGGAATCAATCGAAGTGCCAAATCATCCGTTAACGCAATCGCCGAGCACGGGCACCGCGCCGTTGGTGCCGTACCGGCATACCAAGATCATTGCGACCATTGGCCCGGCAACGCAATCTGACCTACGTTTACGATCGCTTCTTGGTGCCGGGGTTCAAATCATTCGCCTAAACATGGCCCATGGCACGCCCCAGTGGGTCTTGGATACGGTCGCCAATGTGAGGCGTATCAGCTCAGAGATCCGCCGAGACGTCGCCGTGATGATGGACGTTAAGGGACCTGAGATTCGCACCGGAGACGTGCCCCAACCAATTGAAATTTCGGTTGGTGATCGAGTGCTCATGTTCACGTCGGAATGCCCCGATCGGGTCGTTGAACGCCATTCGGAAGATTGCAAAGCTTGCGTCTCCGTCAACTACGACGATCTGCCCAATGAGTTGTCCATCGGCGACAAGGTACTCGTGGACAGCGGATTGCTTCGATTTCGAGTTATTGAACTGGGAAGAGAGTTTATTCTCTGCGAGGCGCTTTTAAGTGGTGAGTTGACTTCTCGAAGACATGTCAATTTGCCAGGCATTCAAATCAAGCTACCATCACTGACCGATAAGGATCGTCTTGACTTGGACGCGGGCATCGAAGCGGGTATCGATTTTGTTGCCATGTCGTTCGTGCGTGAAGCATCCGATATCGACACGCTTCGGTCCTACCTCGAATCACATGGATGTGAAGCTAACATCATTGCCAAGATAGAGGATCAATCTGGAGTACGAAATTGCGAAGCGATTATCGAGGCATCAGACAGCGTGATGGTCGCTCGAGGGGATCTAGGTATCGAGATCGAGCTTGACACCCTGCCACTCAGCCAAACCGAGCTCATCGAAAAATGCCAGGCTGCCGGCAAGCCAGTGATCGTGGCAACTCACATGTTGGAATCGATGATCCAATCGCCGATTCCAACCCGTGCTGAGATATCTGATATTTGCAACGCCATTCGTGAGCAGGCGGATGCGGTGATGTTGTCAGGCGAAACGACGATTGGCAATTATCCCATCGAATCGGTCAATGCGATGACTTCAATCATCGACACGATTGAGCCCACCGTCAAAGCGCCGATTAATCAAAGCATCAAGCTCGAACAACCCAAGGTAAAGATGCTTCGTTCGGCAGCTGTCTTGGCTAAAGAACTGACCGAAAACCAAACCGAACCGTCAGGGATCGTGGTCTTCAGTCGATCAGGCTTTTTGCCTCGTGTCCTTGGCGCGTTGAGATCGAAGGGAGTTCCCATCTATGCGTTCACCGATGTTGAACTGACGTATCGCCAATGCTTATTGCCATGGGGAGTAAAACCGTTCCTCATTGAATTTCATGATGACCCAGAGAGGACTATTCTCGATGCTTTGGAGGTGCTGAAGGAGTACCATGATTGTCCGTCAGGAACATGGGTCGTCGTGATCACAAACGTCTTGGCCGGTGAAAAGATCGTCGACGGCATGCAGGTTCGTGAGGTGCCTTGAGGGAGGCCCAAACGGAAACGCAGTCGCATTGAACACCAATCGCCATTGCATTGCATCTTGAAGACCGTTTCCCAGCAGAGACGCAGCAATCATTCTCGCTGATCGTCGCTGGCTTCTCGCTCAAAAGGATTGTCGCGGTAGAAATGCCCGCCTCGCATCCAAACAAAGACAGAACACGCGTAGTAGACAGGCAGCATGAACGGGCCCCAACGCTCGTACTGTGCTACATGCACACGTTCATGCGCACGAGCAACGTCTATCGAGGCCTCCGTTTGGCCTAGGATGGTGTGCCCGAGCGTGAACGCCAATGTCCATTGACCTTGCGGCAATCGATGAATCATCCATTTGACGCCACCCTCGTAGAACTCTATCACTCCGCCCCGAGCTTTCGCCTTTCCACCGAAAAGCAGCCCACCAACACCGAGCGTTAACCCTAGCAAAGTGTAGGGCGAAGCCCATGCAATCTTTAGCCATTGCCGGACGCGGGCTTGGCCCATCAATGCTTAAACTGTTTCAAGCGGCCGAGCAGACACCGGATCAACCGACTCGCCGCTGTGCCAATCTCGATAGTCCTCGGGGTTGCGGTGAACTCGGCGATAAATCGTGTCCCGTTCAATGGGATCGCGGCCCGCTTCACGAATCAAATGCTCGATGCGATCAACCGATAAAAACTCGGGCGTC
This sequence comes from Planctomycetota bacterium, assembly GCA_039027135.1. Lineage (GTDB taxonomy): Bacteria > Planctomycetota > Planctomycetia > Pirellulales > Pirellulaceae > Rubripirellula. The sequence continues at coordinate 1,068 of JBCCKZ010000680.1, read as the reverse complement.
TTGGCACCTGCGTCGTGATAAATCAACTCGTGGCGAACGGTTCCGTCAATGTCATCGGCACCGTAAGCCAAGGCTGTTTGAGCCGTCTCGATACCGAGCATAATCCAATAAGCTTTGATGTGTTGAACGTTGTCGAGCATCAGCCGGCTCACGGCCATCGTTCGAAGATCCATCAATGCCGAAGGCTTCTTGATGTGATCAAGCTTCGTGTTTTCCGGATGGAAGGCCAGTGGAATAAAGACTTGGAACCCACCAGTCTGATCCTGCAGATCTCTCAACCTCAACAGGTGATCAATGCGGTGGTAGGCCTTCTCAACATGCCCGTACAGCATCGTGCAGTTGGTCCGCAGTCCTACTTGGTGCGCTGTGCGATGAATCTCTAGCCAAGCATGCGTGTTGGCCTTGTGCTCGCAAAGTTGGTCGCGGACTTCCGGGTGGAAAATTTCGGCGCCGCCTCCAGGCATGCTACCCAAGCCAGCCTCCATGAGATCCTCGAGGATCCAGCTGAGATCCTTCTTGGTCCGGAACTGGAACCAGTTGATTTCAACGGCCGTCCAGCCTTTGAGGTGGATCTTGGGGTAGTTCTCCTTGAGCAGTCCAATCACATGTCGATACCACTCATACGGCTTGCGGTGGTGCAACCCGCCAACGATGTGCATTTCTGTGCAACCATTCTCGTGAGCTTCCTGCCCGCGATGCAGGATCTGCTCATCGCTCATGTAGTAGCCCCTCGGATCACGAAGGTCGCTACGAAACGCACAGAAGCGACACCGGTACACACACACATTGGTGGGATTTAAGTGCGTGTTGATGTTGTAGTACCCAACGTTCCCGTTCTTCTGCTCACGCACCCAGTTGGCCAATTGCCCCACTTCTTGAAGGGGTAAATCATCTCGGTAGAGAAAGATCCCGTCGTCTAGCGAGAGTCTTTCTCCCGCTTCCACCTTGTTGCGGATGTCTCGAAATTGGGCTCGAACTTCAGCGTTGGGCATGTCTTGCAACAACTAAAAGATTTGGGACTAGATGAATTCCAGAATCAAATTTCACTCAATGGGATGCGTGCATTTG
>JBCCKZ010000679.1:0-3667 GCA_039027135.1 Planctomycetota bacterium | reverse complement strand
TCCTGACCATCCTTCCAACGAAATCCAGGTTCAGCGACCAATAGATTTTTTGATGGACTCCATACCAATCCATCCGCCGAATCGAATAGTGCCAGCGTGAAACCTTTGATTCCCGTGAAGTGCCCGTTGCGGTCTTTCACGATGGCCCAATAACGATCCTCACCTCGCCAGATGTATGGGTCTTCCGCAGCAAAGCGTTCTCCCTCGACCGCGAATGGTTTCGCGTCTAGTTTGAGAAACGGCCCAGCGGGATTGTCAGCGGTCGCAACACCAAGACCAACCGGACCTCCCGATGGAAGCTCATACTCTTTGGCAACCGTCTTGTAGATCATCAATACGCCACCCTCCGGACGTACGGCGATCGCCGGGTTAGACACGCAAAGCGCATCCACAGCTTCGGGATCATCACTGATATCAATGACTGGTTCATCGAACCGTTCCCATGGACCATCCGGTGACTGAGCAACCGCCACACCAATGCGTTGGTTGTTTCGATGCTGCCAGTTGAACGGCTTTTCAACTCTGCCGTTGCCGCGATTCCCCATGTAGTAAAGGTAATATCGCCCACGAATTTTCAATACCGTTGGGTTATGCGTGCACGATCCATCCCAATAGGAGACACCTCTGGCCGGCAAAGCAACGTCATGAAATTCCCAAGGTCCGAAAGGACTCTTGCTGACCGCGTGGGCAATTTCCGAATGCGACACCCACGCACCGTGCCCAAGTTCATGAGGCCAACGCGAGTAATAGAGATGGTAGTTTCCATCATCGCCTTTGACCGGCGAACCTCCCCAAATGTCGAACTCTTCCGATCGAAAAACCGCCTTCCGAGGAATGGGCTGCATCATGGCCGGGAAGTCGTATTCAACCTGCCCAAATGCGTTGCCTGCGAACAAAGCAATCATCGAGAGCAAGCCGACTGACCAGAAATTCAATGATGACAAAGTTGGCTCTCATTGGTTTGATAGGGGCGTTTCTTTCGAACGTGAAGTCTAGTCGAGACCGGCCAACCATTGGTCGAGCTCGAGAGTGCTCGTTCTGGCCAAACGGCAATCGGGCGGCGGCAAGGTTCATTTTGAGTGAATGGGTTTGGAATCGCCCGCCGCTGGCTTGAATTCGATCTGGCGTGGACCGGGGAGGCTTTCGTAATCTCCCCATAGGAACCGTATCGGATACTGATAGGTTTCGGAGTTCGAACGGCCCAATGGACAAAGGTAGGTATTCGATGTCGATTGACCCGACAGCCGAGCTAAAAGAACTGCGGCAAAGATATCCGTGGCCCCAAATTCAACCGGACTTCTTCCCCATCCGTTGGAGCCTCGACGGTGGCGGACGTTGGATGGTCGAGCAAAGGATTCGTGAGCGAAAACTCAGGATCATTTTGGAGATTGGATCGTTTCTTGGCGGATCGGTTGAGCAGTGGCTTCAAATCGATCCCAATCTGATCGTCATCGCCGTCGACCCTTGGCCTGAATGCGACATCGCCGACTACGCTCGACGTAGCGGACGATCCGAAGAAGAAGCAACTCAGCTAGAACGCCCCGATGGCTTTTATCAGACGTTCTTGAGTAACTTTTGGAACCAACGCGATCGGGTGATTCCCGTTCGTGAGTATTCACCAGCTGTGCTGCATGAACTTGCATTACTCGGTCTACGCCCCGACTTGATCTATCTTGATTGCGACAAGTCGGGGACTGAAATCGAACTATGCCACAAGTTGTTTCCAAATGCACTGATGACCGGTGACGACTGGCAGTGGCAAAACGAGGCCGGTGAATTCCCGATTCGGGAGCCCGTCGAAGCATTTTGCAAACAACACGATCGTTACCTAAAAACCGAGAACGCGACTTGGATTATTGACGATCAACCGCCGTCACTTTCGTTTCGATTTCGCACCTTGCGAAGATCAATCAAACAACGATTCAAAGATAGGAAGGCAAGTCGAGCGGCCTGAGAGCGTGACGTGAATGCGATCTCAAAAATAGTTTGAGCCGTGGGCCGGATGCGGCACGTCCGCTTAGGCATCGGGCAAGATCGCTGGGCGAAGATGAAGATTAGGCGAGGGATAAAGGTGCGAGATTCGTTTTTGCCCGGCCCCTCCATTCGCTCCGCTCATATTCGGGTCACGGCTCACTTTGCAAGATGACTTCAATCATGAGCTTTCGCAATGCGATCGAGAAGTACGCCGCGAAGCCTCTCTTCGACCGCTTGGTAATTCTCTTCACCGCTGCGATTTTGTGTCGATTCGGGATCCAACTTTCGATCGATCAATAATGTTTCTTCACTTCCATCCTTGGCTCGCCATATTCCATATTGGTATTCGGGCGAAGAGATCGTGTCGCCAGTCTCAAATCGTGTGTAGGCAAACTCCCGATGACTCTCTTGAGGCGACTTGAGAGCGTTTACAAAGCTCTCTCCATCAATCGCTTCAGCCTCCAGGGGGATCTTTGCCAACTCACATAGCGTCGGATGGATATCAACAAATTCAATGCAAGTCTCGACAGCTTGATTCGTTTCGATGCCGGGACCACTGATCCAAAGCGCCGTTCGCAATGCCTCTTGGAGAAGCGTATTTTTCGCCCACTCGTTGTGTTCTCCGAGCAACCAACCGTGATCACCGAGAACGACTACGAACGTGTTATCGGCGACACCGCTGGCATTCAATGCATCAAGAATATGCCCCAATAGATCATCGGCATGTGTCACGCTGGCGTAATAACCCTGACGCATGCGTCGGTGATAGAGGTCAGAGTTGTACTTGATGACTCGCTCCAAGTTCTGTGTCATCGGCACATAAGAATTCTGCTCGCGAACTTCCCTCGATGCGTTTGGCATTCCCAAAGGACGCTCACGATGTTCGGCTAAGGCGATACTCTTGACCGGATAAGGCTTCCATGTCTTCTCCGGCGAATAAAACGGCATATGGGGTTTCGCGAAACCACAGGCGATGAAGAACGGTTGTTCGCTACTTGATAGACGCTCTATGTCGGCAATGGTCTTGGCGGCAATCTTACCATCATGGGTTTCCATTGTTTCGACGCGGCCCTTTTCAAACATCAATGCTTTTTTGATGGCCTTTACTTTGTCGTTCTTTTTCGTGTGGGTCGACGTTAACAAAAACTCCTCGCTCTCCGGGTTGTAAGTTGTGCGTCCTGTCGTTGTCGGTCGCCATGCTTCCTCCGTCCAAGAACGACTCTCCGTGTCACCGCGATGATGAAAAACTTTGCCGTTTGAAATGGTCACGTATCCGGCTTCACGAAATCGCTGGGGGAGCGTTGGCTGCCCAGCGGCATCCTTTTCCGCCCAGCATTTGAAGTTGGGAAAACGCTCAATGGTCGGGTAAAGACTCGTCATCAAACTGGCCCGCGAAGCACCACATGTGGGCACTTGGCAATAGGCGTTTTCGAAACGGAGGCCCCGCGCCGCCAGCCGGTCAAAGTTCGGAGTCTTCATATGCTCTTGACCATAATCCCGAGTCATCGGCTTCAGATCATCGATGTAAAGCAGCAACACGTTGGGACGACCGGTCGAGCGTCGCACCGCTTCGATTGGCTTTTGGTCAGTCGATACGCTCGCCAAATCTTGCTGGACAGGACGATCTATACGGACGCTCTGCTCAGGCTTTGCCTTTCGACTCTTCTTATTTCGCTTCGCACCTTGGCGTTCC
>JBCCKZ010000678.1:0-3667 GCA_039027135.1 Planctomycetota bacterium | reverse complement strand
GTATAACAAATCACGCCTCGTAAATACCAATAGAGCGGATGAAACCACAGGACTGGCAGCAGCGCCACCACCACGAGGTTCCCCAGAGCGTCGGCTCGGTCAATATGAGCTTGTTCATGCAAAAGCACATGACGCACCTGACGAGACTGAGATTGTTCAATCAATTCGATTGGCAACAAAATCGTCGGCCGCAGAAAGCCAAAAGACATCGGACGAATGCCTCGAGGAGAAATGAGAATCCTCGCCCCACGTCGCTTTCGCATTTCGTCATAAATTTCTTCAAGCCATGAAGGCGGAGACGCTGACTTCGTGCAATGCAAATAGATCACGAATCGAGCCAATAGCATCCAAGCTAGTAGACAACCACCTACTGCTAGGCAACCATAAATCGCCGCGGCCGGCCAAGAAAGTGAAGGGGCCATTGCGGTTCGATGGTTGTTGGATGCATCCTCATCTGAAATCGCAATGGAATTGGGTAACGCTTCCATTCGCGGATCTACAATTGCCTCACTCCGCTCCCCAAGCTCGCTCTCTGCAACGTCCTGCAACGTCGGACCACGTTCTACCGATTCCCATGAAGACTTGAACCAGGACCGGTCAATCCGCGGCAAAGGCACCCAGGCCAAGGCAAGCCAAAGCATGGTGATTCCCAACGCTATTTCTGCTACTCGTTGTCGCATCGCTGCGTGCGTTTGAAAGAACGCAACGATCGCACCTATCAACATGAGAACCGTTGATACCCTGAGCAGCTGCGTAAAGGTGTCGAGGTTGATGATCGCGAAATCAGTCATGACGATACTCCCCTATTTCATTTTTTGGGACGTTGTTTGGCTTTCTGCGACTTGATCAACGTTTGAAGTTGGTCGAGTTCTTGCGGGCTGGGCGAGCGTAAGGAAAACAGGCTCTGAACGAGCTGATCCACGGAGCCATCAAACGCCGAGTCGAGCAACTTTCCAACCATCTGTTTGACAGTCCGTTCCTTCTTGGCGGCTGCGCGATAAACAAAGGCACGACCAACCGTGTGGTGAGCAACCAGCCCTTTCTCTTCCATCGTCCGCAGCATTGCTTGCACAGTATTTTGGACAATGGGAGCTTCCTCGCGGATGCACTCGTAGACCTCACGAACGGTGCACTCCCCTCGATCCCAAAGAATCTTGAGGATATCGAGTTCTCGTTGTGTTGGGGTCTGTGGGGAAACCATGAACTCCTCCTTTGCCATGAATTTCAAGCTTAAAAGACTAAGCGTAATAGTGCAAGTGCTTTCCCTCCTTTTCATTTGCATTTACAAAATGAACTATGCTGCCATTCGAATCATCAGCGCGAACGTCAAGTTCACGTCACGAACCGGGATTACGAGTGAATCAAACCCGCACCCTAGGATGGCTGCTCATTCTTCTTGCAGCCCAATCAGACTTAACGACTGCCCAAACCGTGGAAGTCAGTTTTCCCGACGACCACGCGGCGTGGCCGAAGGCATCGCCCGAAAAATACGGCTGGTCGAGCGATATGCTCGAACTGTCGCGCGATCAGATGTGTGACGATCAAGGACGACCATTCGAGTTGATGGATGCAATCGTCATCGTCGATGGACACGACATCTTTCACTATGGCGAAGCCTATGACCTACGAACTGGTCTAAGGACTCAGCATGATTGGGCGTCCTGTGGTCGATCACTGATGACCGCCATGTATGGAATGGCATTCAAAGAGTTTGGCGAAAACCTTGACGCCTTAGAACAGCCCGCCCATTCGCATCTGGACACCTATCACTCCCGATCGATGGACAAACGCATCTTAGTCAAGCATATGCTTGGATACGCCATTGATGGTGTCCCGGGAACCGAGTGGCGGTACCACAGCAGCTACTTCGATTGCTACAAGTGCCTGCGTGATATCGATGGCGTGCCGCTAAGACACCGCTTGTCGAAGCTAGCTAACGCGATTGGCGCGAACTGGGAACCGTTCGAATATTGGGGACATGAACAGAACGTTCCCTTTCTCACGATCAAATCAACCGCTGCGGATGCGGCGAGGTGGGGATACCTTTGGCTCAATCGTGGCCGTTGGAAAGACAGTCAAATCATTGATGCTGATTTCGTCGATCGATCAGTTCTACCGCTGAGACGACCGGATAACAGCGGCTGGCTACACAATGGCGAAGGATTACAGATTCACCTGAACTTCGGTGGCATGTGGGGCGAAACCGTACCGCGTGACGCTTACGCGGCATTCGGCGCCGGCGGCCGAGTGATCGTTGTGATCCCCAGTATGAAGTTGGTTTTCGCCGCATCGATGTCTCCTCCGCCCTATCAGAAGAAGGTTCGAAACGGCCTTCAAGTCCGAGACATCAATGCCCTAATGACTCCGCTGATCGCAGCGGCTCCCACACCCAAAGTGACTCCTTCTTCGAGTACCGGATGGATATCGCTCTTCGATGGTGAATCGCTCAGCGGCTGGACGGCGAGCGAAAACAAAGACTCCTTTGGCGTTAAGGATGGTTGCATCGTTGCAAAAGGAGACCGTTCACATCTTTTTTACACGGGTGACATTCAGAACGGAAACTTCAAGGACTTTGAACTGTGGGTTGAACTGAAAACCATGCCATCTGCCAACTCGGGCATCTACATTCATTCGAAATACCAGGAAGAGGGCTGGCCGCTTCAAGGACATCAAATCCAGATCAATCAAACCGACGAGGCGGATAGCAAGACGGGAGGCCTTCACGGTGTCGCCGATGTGCTGGAGGCTTCTCCCGTCCAAGACCATCAGTGGTACTCGCAACATATCTCGGTGCTGGGAGATCGTGTCATCCTTCGGGTCAACGACGTGGTGACCACCGATTACATCGAACCAACCAATCCCATTCGTGAGAATCCAGATCTTAAAGGTCGTGTACTCGGTGAGGGAACCTTTGCGTTGCAAGCCCATGATCCTGAAAGCGAAGTCCACTTCAGGCAAATCTGGGTCAAACCTTTGGACTGATTTGCGAAATCCTATCCTGCTTGGAGGTCGTGGAGTTCTATCCGACCCTCCTTTCCGAGGTCGTGTAGTTTTATCCGAGTCTCCCGGTGGGAGACTCGGATCTACACAATTCATTCGCCGTGATTTACAGATCTTGTGAGCCGTGGGCCGGATGCGGCGCAGCCGCGGAGGCACCGGGCAGATCGCTGGGCGAAGATGAAGATGAGAATTAAGCGAAGGATCAAGGCGAGAGATTCGTTTTTGCCCGGCCCCTCCATTCGCTCCGCTCATATGCGGGTCACGGCTCACTCTAGCCCGGCTGACTTGTGTAGATACCAATGCCCAGAGGGAGGCTGAACTAAGTTTTCAAACAGTCCCTTACTCGCTCTTCCAAAGTTTGATGTTCTTGACATCGTTAGTCGATTCGGGGCCATCGGTGCTCCGGCCGTTCTCGATATCGTACCTGAGATCTTGCAATAACGACTCAGCGATGTCCGATCGCTCGGTGTAAAGATTCTTCGTCTCGGCAATGTCATCGCCCATGTTGTAAAGCTGCGCCTTTGGCATTTTCACTGGCACCTCTTTCTCACGCGGCGAAGTCCATCCCCCCGAACCGCGAGCTAAGAGCAACTTCCAGGGCCCCTGGCGATAAGCAAAATGCCCCGATACCGAGTGATGAATCACTCCCTTTCGCGTCGCGTCAATT
>JBCCKZ010000677.1:0-3668 GCA_039027135.1 Planctomycetota bacterium | reverse complement strand
GACATCGCTGCCGCGTCATCCCGCCCAAAACCGAATCAAGACGGCTCTCGATGAAATCGAACTGATTGACCCCCATTCCCACATCAATCCACACGCCCCGGCCTCCGAGACGCTAGCGGATCTGCTGGGATATCACTATTACACCGAGCTGGCGCACTCCGCTGGCATGCCCAAATCAGAAATTGAAGAACCTGGCATCAGCAGCGAGGAGTTGGTCGAAAGGCTTGTCAGCAGTCTCTCGCCGCTTGAAAACACAGCCCAGTACCGCTGGCTCATTGAGTTGTGTCGCAAGTTTTTTGATTTTGAAGATGACCGTCTAACTCCTGAGAACTGGCGATCGCTCTTCGATTCATCAAAGGAGAAGATGGTCAGTGCGAATTGGGCGGACTACGTTCTCGAATCATCCAATGTCAAATCCGTTTTTCTCACCAATGACTTTGATGACCCTCTGGAGAGATTCGACGCCGATACCTACATACCCTGTCTTCGAACGGACGATCTCGTTTTTCATTTGCATGACCCAGCTGTTCGCGAACGTCTCGCTGGATGCACCGATATCGCCTTTGACGGCTCATTGCAGACATTGCGAACACAACTTGAGAATCGATTCCAGCACTTCGTTGGCCGCGGCGCTCGAGCGTGCGCGATTTCTCTGCCACCCGACTTCAATCCATCGCCTATCAGCGATGCTCGAGCGACCGTCGCCCTCGATGCCATCCTGCGTCTGGATAGTTCAGCTGATTTATCTGACCGCTCGGCGTTGTCACGTCGAGTCTTCTGGACGCTTGCGGAACTGTGTGACCAGTATGGATTACCTTTCGATTTAATGATCGGCGTCAATCGGAAGGTCTACGCCGATGGCGTCTTCCAGGGGCAGGACCTTTACGACTCCCGAGTATCGCTGCTCCAGTACCGAAAGCTATTCAACGCATTCAGCGATGTGCGTTTTCCTGTGTCCGTTTTGGCGAGTGTCACTAACCAAGAGCTAGTTTCACATGCCTGGATTTTCCCAAACGTCTACACCAATGGGCATTGGTGGTACAGCAACACGCCATCGTTCATCGCCCGCGATGCCATGGCGAGGCTAGAAGCGATCCCATCGACCAAACAAGTCGGATACTACAGCGATGCTTATAAGCTCGAGTTCATCTGGCCAAAGTTCGACATGTATCGCAACGTCCTGGCTGGACTATTGTGCCATCACTTCATCGATGGATGTGGGTGGTCCGAGGAACGGGCGATTGAATTGGGAACACGAGTCCTGCGTGGAAACGTCGATGAACTATTCCCCAAAGTAGATCTTCCGGAAGAACCAGACACCACGCCACGCGACGAAACTTCGAGCCTATCCGCTGCAGCGGCAACTCTCGACGATACCAACCTGGACCAGCTGGATGAAGCGGAAGAAGTAATCGTTGTCGAAGCCGCCAAGATTCCTGATATCAATCAAGTCGATTTGGATTCTCTCGACCTCGACCCAAGCCCCGGAGTCGACGACCTTGGCGACCTTGAGGACACCGGTAGTTCCAAGCTCTCGGATTTATCTGAGATGCCTTCGCCCGAATCGATTGCTGCCGAAATCATCGACGAGGAACCGCTCGATGTAGGGATCCTCCTCGACGAGGAAGACGGTTCTAGCACTTTTGATCCTGAGCCACCCAATCTGCCCGAGGGTGTCAAACCACTCACGGGAAGCTCATCGTTCATTCCTGACGGCTCTCAAATGAAGTTGGTACCTGATCCGGTGACGGGCGAGTTGACGATGCCGCCAATCGACCAGGATTCGAGTTCAGAAGAACCGGAGATCGACTTTGATATCGTGGATGAAGACGACGGCAAGAAAGCATAGATGGCCAATAGCGTCGGACTCTACCCGACCATGAAATGCCTAACCTCCCCAGAAGGGAGGTTCGTCGAACCTCAAGATTCAAGATTCACGGCTCTTGAACTTTAAGTCGCTCTTCCATGTGGGCTTCGGCAGCTATGCGATTGATGGCATCAAGCAAGGCCATAATCGTGCTCTCGACACTGTCAGTGCTGACACCAACACCGCGATAGCTTCGGCCATCATGCTCAACCTCTAGATTCACTTCGCCAATTGCATCTCGGCCCAAGGTCGCACTTCGAACGCGAAAGTCTTTGCAGACGACCTTCACTCCTGTGATCTGCTCGACCGCCAAGAAAGCCGCATCGATGGGTCCATCACCTCCGCTAACTTCCGATGACTTTTCTTCATCACCATGGCGTAGCTTCACGACCACATCGGGTGTTTTTGACTTGCTGCTTGTCACGGTGTAATCGACTAATTCCCATTGGCGTTCCATTGTGCCACTGATCTGTTGACGACAAAGCGCAATGATGTCTCCATCGTAAATCTCTTTCTTCTTGTCAGCCAAATCCTTGAACTTTGTAAAGACTTCTTTCAGCTGATCTCCTTCCAACGTGAAGCCCAGGGTCTTTGCTCGGTCAGCCAACGCGGCTCGGCCGCTGTGCTTACCAAGCACGAGATCCGTTTTTGAAAAGCCAACGTCTTCGGGCGACATGATCTCGTACGTACTACGTTCTTTCAGCATTCCATCTTGGTGAATACCTGATTCATGTGCAAAAGCGTTTCGTCCCACAATCGCCTTGTTGCGTTGCACCTGGATGCCGGTGATCTTGCTGACCAAACGGCTTACCGGGACTAATCGCTGAGACTTGATGTTGGTGCGGCATTGATGGAAATCCTCGCGTGTCCGAAGGGCCATCACGATCTCCTCCAGCGCGGCGTTGCCGGCCCGTTCACCAATGCCGTTGATGGTACACTCGATTTGTCCAGCTCCACCGGCAACTGCCGCCAAAGAGTTGGCAACCGCCATGCCGAGATCATCATGACAATGCGTGCTTAGCACCGCTTTGTCCATGTTGGGTACACGATTGCAAAGCATCTCAAAACGTTCTCGAATCTCGTCGGGTGTCGTGTATCCCACCGTGTCGGGTACGTTGATGGTCGTTGCTCCCGCATCGATGGCCGCCTCAACAACTCGGCAAAGGAAGTCGTATTCCGTTCGACAACCGTCTTCGGGTGAAAATTCAATGTCGTCACAGAACTGACGAGCCATCTTCACGCCGGCAACGGCTCTCTCAACCACCTCATCGGGAGTCATTCGTAACTTGAACTCACGATGAATGGCGCTCGTGGCAAGAAAAACATGAATCCGACCTCGAGTCGCGGGTTTTATGGAGCGTCCCGCCGCGTCGATGTCTTTCTCATTGCAGCGAGCGAGCGAACAAACAGTGGATTCTTTCACCAACTCAGCGATGCTATGTACCGATTCGAAGTCACCCGGAGAAGCGATGGCAAAACCCGCTTCGATCACGTCCACACCGAGCGCCTCGAGCTGACCGGCAACCTCAAGCTTCTCAGCAAGGTTCATGCTGGCTCCCGGTGATTGTTCGCCGTCGCGAAGCGTCGTATCGAAAATGGTGATGGTGCGTATTGATTCAGTCATGATCAAAAAGACTGGTTGGTGTACAAAAAAACCCTCGACCGCCGGGCGGCCGAGGGTGGTTATTTTGCTTGTTGCCTGGGGATCCGATCGGATCCAAACCCTCATCGCCCGACGCGTTGGCGTCGAAATAGTGGTAGCGATAGGAGGAGTAGGTAACTCATGGTGCGGAGAATAGTT
>JBCCKZ010000676.1:0-3668 GCA_039027135.1 Planctomycetota bacterium | reverse complement strand
CGCTCACGTTGGACTCTACGAAAAGGACCTCATCGAACAGGGAATTGAATTTGCCACCTTTCAACGGGATCTTGCCGATGTGGATCGAGCGATCCTAGAGGGCGACACCGAAGGCTTCGTCAAAATTCACGTGAAGAAGGGAACCGATGAGATCCTTGGTGCCACCATCGTCGCAGGCCATGCTGGGGACATGATCAGTGAGATTAGCGTGGCGATGAAATCGGGCATGGGTTTAGGCACACTGGCCAATGTGATTCACCCCTATCCGACAACCGCCGAAGCCATCCGTCAAACGGGAGATGCTTACAATCGAACGAGACTGACCCCTTTCGTCAAAAGCCTCTTCCGAAAGTGGCTAACTTGGCGAGCGGGTTGAGGCTAATTGATGATGCCAATGGAGACTGCGACCGATGTGGATTGAGAGATGTGAAGAGACTGAGTGCTTCATGCGAGGTCTTGAGAAACGCAATCCGGGTGAACCCGAATTTCATCAGGCCGTTCGCGAGTTCGTTGAGACGGTCATGCCTTTTGTTCATGAGCATCGCAAGTATCAAGATGCACAAATCCTTGAGCGGATGACCGAACCGGATCGTATCGTCATCTTTCGAGTGACCTGGGAAGATGATCAAGGCAACCCGCGAGCCAATCGCGCCTGGCGGGTGCAATTCAACAACTCGATTGGCCCATACAAAGGCGGACTTCGATTTCACCCCAGCGTCACGCTAAGCGTCTTGAAGTTTCTGGGTTTTGAACAGGTCTTTAAGAACAGTCTCACCGGGCTTCCCATGGGTGGAGCGAAAGGCGGTTCGAACTTCAACCCAAAGGGAAAGAGCGATCGCGAGGTAATGCGATTCTGTCAATCGTTGATGACCGAACTCTATCGCCATATCGGCGAGGATCGCGATGTTCCGGCTGGAGACATTGGAGTGGGTAGCCGCGAGGTGAGCTATTTGTTTGGTCAATACAAGCGGCTCGAGAATCGATTCGTGGGCACGCTAACCGGCAAGGGACTCGCCTTTGGCGGAAGTCTTGTTCGCACCGAAGCAACAGGCTATGGATGCGTCTACTTCTGCGAAAACATGTTGAACCACATTGGAGACAGCCTCAAAGACAAGACGTGTGCGGTTTCAGGATCTGGAAACGTCGCCACTTACACGGTAGAGAAAGCCGTTGAGCTGGGCGCGAAGGTCGTCACGATGTCGGATTCTTCCGGCTTCATTCACGATCCAAACGGAATCGATCTCGACAAACTTGAGTTCATCAAGGAACTCAAAGAGGTTCGTCGTGGTCGCATCTCGGAGTACGCCGAACACTATGACGGCGTGTCATTTCACGAGGGAAAGCGTCCATGGAAAGTCGCCGGCGACGTCGCGTTTCCATGTGCAACGCAAAATGAAATCAGTACGGAAGAGGCAAAAGCACTGCTAAAGAACGGTGTCAAAGCGGTTAGTGAAGGCGCGAACATGCCAACGGAGCTTGGAGGCGTGCGTGCGTTTGTCGAATCGGGAATTCTCTATGGTCCTTCAAAGGCGGCCAATGCCGGTGGAGTCGCTGTTTCGGGTCTCGAGCAGAGCCAAAATGCGTTACGTCTTGCCTGGAGCCGCGAAGAAGTCGACGAACGTCTTCAAGCAATCATGAGGGACATCCACGACAAGTGTGTCGAGCATGGCAGCGGCAATGACACGGTCAATTATGTTCGTGGTGCTAACATCGCCGGATTCATCAAAGTGGCTGACGCAATGCTCGCTTATGGCGTCGTCTGAGTTGCGACGAAGTTTCGGTACCTTTAAAGCGAGCGTGAGGTTGTAACCGTTGATGTTGGCCTGAGCGTTGAAAGAGAGTTTGTTGTACCCGAGGCGTCGCTACGCTCCCCCATGCGGCTCATCCAACAAAGCTTGTAGCGAGGTCAGAAGTCTCAAAACCCAACGCTAAACGAATTCACCAACACCATTTCACAAAAAAACTTCGATTAACCGAAAACATTGGCAAATTCTTCCCGAATCTGGCAAACAGTTATGCCCGCAGCTTCGCAACCAATAACTTTTTGGTCAACCTTTCAAGTTCATGCGACGATGATCTTTGCATGAGGTGTTTTCGGACCTAAACTCATGGCGTTGGCTTGAACAAGCCAACGCCCGTTTCGACCTAGTAGTTTTCGGCAGAGGGATCATTTTTTCGGGTTCGCCTGAATCATTAAAGGCTTGTGCAGAAGCACGCTGAGATTCACGCGTTTCTCCCAGCGGCTCCATTTTGCCGCCGAACGGTCGAAACATTTACACGCCCGGTCGTGTGCAAACGCGACCGGGCGTTTCTCATTTCTCCATCTCTTCAATGTACTGCCGAAGACGTAATAACTCATCTTCGGTGCCTTTGTACTTGAGCATGTTCTCAACGCGTTTAAGAAGCTCGACTTTGTTGATGGGCTTACTCAGAAAATCATCGGTACCGGATTCGACGGCACGCTCATGATCACCAAGCTCATTGAGCGCGGTGACCATTAATACCATCACTCGCTTTGTTTCGGGATCGTCTTTTAGCTTTCGACAAACCTCAAAGCCATTGAGCTTGGGCATCATCACATCCAACAGGATCAGATCAGGCTGAAACGCCTTGACCTTATCAAGAGTGTCTTGCCCATCGACTGCAAACTCGGTCTCGCAATCGACATTGATCAGATGAGCCTCGAGCAGTTCGCGGTTCGCCTCGTTATCGTCGGCGATGAGAATCCGATGCATGTGACTAACCGACAGCCTCTGCGACTGCCGATTCGCTAAACCCTTCATCGCCGGGTAAAGCTCCGCTTCCCGCCGGGACGGGGAACTGGTGGCAGAGCGAACGAATTTCTTCGCGTATCTGCGCGTGCACGGTTTCGTCGTCTGCGTTCTGCAATGCCCTTACGATCCAACCACCCACCTGTCGCATCTCATCTTGCCCCATGCCTCGCGTGGTCAATGCTGGAGTCCCAATTCGAATACCCGATGGATCCTTCGGGCTTCGTTCATCAAACGGAATCATATTCATGTTGACCGTGATGCCACATGCGTCCAAGAGCGACTCGGCTTTCTTCCCTCCGAGACCAACGGCGGTCACGTCGACCAACATCAAGTGGTTGTCAGTCCCGCCGCTTACAAGCCGAAGATCAGCCGCCATGAGGGTGTCCGCGAGCGTCTTCGCATTGGCGACGACATCTCGGGCATACTGCTTGAAGTCATCTTGAAGGGCTTCGCCAAAGCAAACAGCTTTTCCAGCGACCACGTGCATCAGCGGACCACCTTGTGTGCCCGGGAACACGTTGCGGTTGACCAACTTGATGTGGTCCTTCTTGCAAAGTACCAGACCGCTTCGAGGTCCCCGCAAAGTCTTATGCGTGGTGGTCGTCACATAATCCGCGTAGGGCACAGGTGAGTTATGGATACCACCGGCCACCAGGCCGCTGTAGTGTGCCATATCCACCATCAGTTTGGCGCCGACGTCATTTGCAATCTCGGCAAAACGATCGTGCGGAATCTCACGCGGGTAAGCGCTTGCACCCGCAACGATCAACTTCGGCTTGTGCTCTCGAGCAAGCGACGCGATTTGATCGAAATCGAGACGGTGATTGGTCCTATCGACGCCGTAGTTGATGAAGTTGTACAGCCGGCCCGAGATATTAAGCTTCATGCCATGCG
>JBCCKZ010000675.1:0-3673 GCA_039027135.1 Planctomycetota bacterium | reverse complement strand
TACGTTTGATGTGACAATCATGGAGGTGTTCGAGGGAACTCTTGAAATCCGCTCGACCGCTGGGGAAAGTCAACTGGGCGGCGAAGACTTCACCGATCGTCTAGTGGCTGCTGTTCTGAAAACTGAGAACAAGCAACTCGAGACCGCGGAGTTAAGAGAACCATTGCGCGTTACGCGGCTTCGAAGCGAGTGCGAGTTGGCCAAGAGAAAACTTGCTACTGAGTCGGTGGCGAGGGTTCGGGTGCCAGACGTGGAAGGAAAGGTGGGAGATGCGGCGAAGCGGTTCAAGATTGATGAGCCGACCTTCGCCAAAATCTGCGTTCCCCTTATGAGGCGTATTGCGTACCCAGTTTCCAAAGCAATTCGGGATGCGGATATCGAAGCGAGCGAGGTTGACGATGTGATCCTTGTTGGCGGGTCAACGAGGCTTTCAATGCTTCGCCGCTTTGCTGAAGAGTATTTTCAGAAAACGCCCTCAATGCAGTTTAATCCCGATGAAGTGGTTGCATTGGGAGCCGCCATTCAAGCCGCTCTAATCGAGCAGGATAAGGCGGTTGATGACATGGTGATGACGGATGTATGTCCGTTCACGATGGGGATTGAAGTGGTGAAGGAGTTTGGAAGCCAGATGAGAGATGGGTACTTTCAGCCAGTCATCCATCGCAATACGACCATACCGATTTCACGCGAAGAGACCTTCGCCACAGTTCAACATCACCAGGCCGAAGTTGATCTGAGAGTCTTCCAAGGTGATAGCCGAAAGGTCGAACAGAATGTTGAGCTAGGCAAGCTATCGATCAAGCTTCCACCAAGACCGAAAGGCTCGCCGATACAGGTGAGGTTCACCTATGATCTCAATGGAATTTTGGAGGTTGAAGCGTATAGTCCTGAGGGTGGTGAGAAATTCCGTGCTGTTTTCACGAACCACGTGCGGGGTTTGAACCAGAAGGAGATTGATGCAGCCATCAATCGGCTCTCGGAATTGAAGTTCTATCCAAGAGAGGATTTACGCAATCAACATTTGGCGACCTACGCCGAGAGAATGCTCGGTGAGGTTTCATCACAGAGACGTGATGAACTGGACCAAGCCATCGATGTCTATGAGCACGCCATGGCTTCGTCGGATAAGCAAATGTTCGATGACGCAAAACAGGTACTTTTGATCGTGCTATCAGGACTGGGTGTTCCTTATGATCCTTCGGGCGTTGGAGATGATCTCTTCGACGGACCGACTGAGGCAGGAGACGAGCATGGCTGAGACGAAAACGTCGTCGAAAGCTGATGGAACACGTCGTTATTTAAAAGCCGTTTTGGAAAAGAACCCGATTTGGCAATCCGACGAAATCCTGGAGCTGCGGCGAAAGGCACTTCGCCTGAAGCCGGCTGTCAGACTGAAGAAAGCGAGTGATTCGCAGTCCAAGGATTATCAACAACGCGACGCCATGCGGCGTGCTGTCGAGTTGATTCAGAGAGAATTCTGGTCCATGCCGTTGAATGAGCTGCAACGCAGGTTGGAAGCCATTGATACAAGGAGAGCGCCGGACCAGGCCCCGGTTATCAAACGGCTCCGCACGACAGCAAGTTGCCGTGGAGAGTTTCCCAAGATGGCAAAGATGCCATCAATGCACCTGGGGCTTTTTCGAGCTTTTAAGACCGCGGTTGTTCTACCGCCAGCGGATGCAGGATACGTGCGAGAACAATTTCTTAGGTCGATCAATGATCGTAAGGAGTTCAAGCAAATCAAGAGATCGATCGCTTCCCTGGAGAAGCAGTATCCGATGCTTTATGCGTTGGAAAGAGATTGGTTTCAGAATATCCGGTCTCGAAAGAAGCCACCCAAGGCGGAGAGCAGTGGTGGTTGGGGTTCACAGGCATCCGAAGGAACGGGCGTTTTAGAATTCTTTTCGACTCCAGTGCTGATTGCAGTTTTTTTGATCGGTAAGATGGTATTACGATTCATGTTGATGCAGGATTGATCAAGTCGAATGAGTGCCGACTTTACGCTACTTCCTGCATCACCGGTCAATTTCTTTGGACTATCCGAGGAATTTGATCGGCGTGATTTAAAGCGTGCCTATGGTGGATTGATTCGGGCTTACAAACCCGAAACCCATCCACGTGAGTTCCAGCTGATTCGTGAGGCTTACGAACATCTTGAATCCGCGATTCGATACGGCGTTAAGAAAGCACTTGCGCAGAACCAATCAGAGGCTTGGGACGCGCTGATTGATAAGGTAGGTGATCGAGTCGATTCAGGGCAAGCGACGCAATCTATTGACTCGGTGTTATCGATCACCCAGGCGGCAGTCAAATCACCAGCCAAGGTTTTTGCCAAACTTCGTGATCAGAATACGCGATCACCGCAGGACTACTTCGTTCTTTGCTTTCTTTCTGATCTTGTCAGCCGTGGAGACCGGCGGGGTTTCTTTCGCTGGCTATTGCGTGGCTTGAAGGATCATCCTTCGGATCCAGGTTTGCAGAGTTTGGTCAGTAGCTTTTTGCGTACCGATGTTTCCGATGGTGACGCCGCTGCTGCTCTGCAAGCCTTGGCAAAGGTGCTCAGGGGTCAGGACTACTTTCGGGTCACTGAGCCGCTGTGGGATCGAGTCCTCGATAGTCTGTCTTTCGAAGATTTTCAAAAGCTGTTCGTCGTTTGTCGACAACAAATTGTCCAGGTGAGTCCAACACAAGAAGCTGCGTTTCAGTCTAGGTTGTTGCGGCTCGCAATGTTTAAGGCCCCGCTAAGTTGGATCGAAGAGACCCAGATTCAGGTCCAAGCGATCAGTGGCGAACTAGAAGGCGGTTTTGGGGATGATTTCGATTTGCTCGATTCGTTAGTCGATTATCGAAGAGAGACGGAGAGACGAGATTTCGCTGAACGCTTGAAGAAGGATCCTGTTTTTCGCAAGATTGATGAAATGGTCCGTGCCTATTGCCAGGCTGACTGGGCCAAGTGCGCCGAAGTCGTGACAAGTGCGATGGACTTTTTGGGTCGGAACCAGTTCTCAGTGATGACTGCTCTGGATAATCGCGATTCGGAGCGTGATTGGAATATCGTTCAGTTGGCTCTACTGATTAGCGGTGAGTCTGCTCAGATGGTTGGATTGGAGCCCCGGCAAGTCAGCGATCGAAAGTTGTCCCAACAAGCATCCCAGACGTTTCTGGATCTAAGAGAGACGCTCCACAAGGTTTGGATGCGACACTTTTGGCATGAGTGGAGGCTTCCCCTGTTGTATGTTGGTTTGCCCGTTTTTTTACTGGCGTATTTGCTTTGGGGTAGTGTGACGGGCGCAACGCTTTTTGTGGTTTCACTGACGGGTGCGATCTCGTGCGCGGTGCTCTATTGGTTTGTCTTAAAGCCGAAGTTCATCGATCTTCGAGAGCAGGAGCGACAACGACGTTTTTGGCAAATGTCTTACAATCGATTGTGGCGTTCCAGGCTCTTTCGATTCGTTCAATCTGCGGCCGTTCCGTTGGAACACTCAGTCCAAGTGTTGCAGCAAGCGGGAGAGTTGCATGAGCAGCCCGATTGGGCACAGGTGATTGCAGCCTGTGCGAGCAATGATCCTGGACTTGTGTTATTTGCTGATTCCCAACGTTTCGTGTCGTGATGAATGCGAATGGACGAAGCGGTTGCTATAAGGAGACGAACCGATGATCGCGCCGATGGCGT
>JBCCKZ010000674.1:0-3678 GCA_039027135.1 Planctomycetota bacterium | reverse complement strand
GGCTTCTTCTAGCTGATGCGGAATATCAAGCTCTGCAAGTCGATCTTCATTGGGTGCGTTGGCAAAGAGAGACGATCGAATTTCGTCCTCAGTGGGCGCAAGGCTCGCCACGTGAATGACCGTTAGTGGCGGTATTCGTTTGCGACCCGGCATCGCAAAAGATCCATCCGATTCGAGCCCGAAAAAATCAGACCGATCGATATCCTTGACATGCACACCCGCGGTGACCATGGGAGTGGGAATGCGGTGCGTTTGTAAATCGACGATGCGAATCAAACCTAAAGACACCCGATCCGGGTCGGCATTGAGCCGTTGCATTCCGTCGGGATGCATGAACCACACATCTTCGCCGATCGATTTCTTGATGAGATTGGGGCGGTAATCAGATGGCGAATTATCCAAGGTAGCCGGTGTCCATTCCCGACCATCGAAGTCATCAAATCTCTCAACGCCCAAGCGAATTCCTGCGGGACCATCCCATTGCAGAACGCACTCCAATTCGTTGTCCTCCAAATATTGATGCTTCGCCGGTGCCCCTCGTTCCATCGAAAAAGAACTACCCGCCTTCTGACTCTCTGAGTTTTTCTGGTGCGACTCCAGCATGTTTTCATTCATGAGACCCTGCCGCTTCTCACGGATTGTCTTCTTCTTCGGCTTACCCAGCGAGTCGCTGAACATGTCGTAAAGGGTTGACTTAGTCGACTCAAGAAAAACATCCGAATCGACCGCCCCGAAGGATTCTGCATGGTCCTTAGCTGCAATCGCCTTTTCGCCAGTACCGACACCACCACGGGCTCCCGGATCGGACCACTGCGACCCACCGCTGGTCGGCATGAATCCCCAGGTAGCTTTCTGTGTCCCCCACAACCGATCTTTTGCAATGATGCCTGTGATGACCAACACACCTGCGACCATCAAAGTGGTCGCCGGGCGGACACCTTTGCGACGAGTGATCTGTTCCGGCATTGCGAGATCAAGCCTTTCCCACCGCTGCGCGATAAGGTGCCAAACACAAACAACCACCCAACAGATCGGAAAGATCGTGAACCACTGCGAGTCCGAAATGGTCGCACAGAAGAGCACCAGGAATCCTCCCATCACCATCGACATTGCCTGCAAACGTCTCGGCGAACCAAGACAAACCAATGCCAAACACACTGACCCGGAGACCGCAAACGCGGTTAGCTCGAAGGCGACGGGCGTAAAGAACCTACGTGCCAAAAAGGAGAAGAGTACGGGAACCAAGAACAGGCACGTGCCTATCGCGTATTTTTTGGCCGAGGACCACTCACGATTCAGGGCAAAGCCTAGCAACACCAAAACCGTCGCGACTTCGAGCCCGAGGCAGACAGAGTGCTCGATGCGAGCACGCAGAGACCATACAGCGAGCATGGCGATGGACGCCATCATGAGGAGTTCGGTCTTGCTACGCGACCATGTTGGCATCACGCACCTCCCACCACAACGCGTGCAGCTGATCTTCCAAACCATCGGCGCGGCGAATTGTTCTGACCTGCGACTCTCCGGATCGACGGACATTAGCAGCGGGATCGTGAAGACTCACCTCGATATCACCATTCGAGTCCGAGGCGATTGTGATCACGGCGCTACCATCATGCGACTTCGATTCGGCTACGTTGCCTCGCTGATCCCAACCATGCATGGGAATCGATGCCAGACGATCCATCGCCTCAACCCAAGTACGGTCGTTTGCGATCGCCAAGGTTTCATCGCCAAGATTGAGACGCATCGGTATCGACGCTTGATGCAAGTTCGTTAACACGCTCGCTGCCACACGAATACGATCTGATAGCGAGTCTCGAGAGACTCCCGCTCCGACATCCACCGCGACGGTCACTGTTGGGCACTCGGGTGCCGTTCGCTCGGTAACCATCCACTGGTCCGTACGGGCGGACGCGATCCAATTGATCTGACGCAATCCATCACCATGCCTAAGCGGGCGAACGCCGATGAAGTCTCCGGTTCGACCAACACGATTTCCATCACCAATGTCCGTGGATGTTTTTCCCAATAGCATTGGTTGGCCATCAATCGTGTGGGACTTTGGCCAAACCGTTACGGGCGCCACATCGGACATCTTTCGTTTCGCCGTCCAGATCCCAAACGGAAAGGAGCATGTCAACATGACATCGCCGTCGGGATAGTGCCCGCGATAATCGGGTCGGATACTAAAGCGATAACGACATGTTGCCAAAGCCCGAACAAACGCGAGGGCAACCGTTGGCGTTGGAAGAGGATCATCTGTCGTTGAATCATCGACATCAAAGCTTCGGTCAAGGAAACCCTCGACTGCGAGTCCCCAAACTGGAACGGGAAAACGATTGCGAGCATCCAGAATCAGATAACAGAGCTCACCTTCTGAAGACCGCTCACCATCCCGGCTGCCTGATTGATCAGAACCCAAGCGACACACAACTGCATTAACGGCAAACCAAGGCCAGACAACTCCGATTGCCATCACAGCAACCAAGCACGCAGCTAAGGTCCATCCAATCGGAGACATGTGGCGACCGACAAGCACACATACAATCGTCGCCAAAAAGAACCAACCAATCGGTTCTTTCAGCCAATAGACAAAACGATTTGCCCAGGGACAAAAGTCGGATGTCAGAATATGTGACAAGAGCGACTTGTCCCGGGGTCCATCATCGGCGACCGCCATGACGTCATCCTAGAGCGAGACCAGAAAGTAGTAGAAACCAGAAACCGACTCAGGAAATCGGCGGCCCCCTCGCTGAGATGATTTCGACCGAGAAATCTTGCTCGTTGAAGACATCAAAACTCGGCTGTGAATCGGTCACAGTGGCCGATAGCTCTGGTTCGAACGAGGGCAATGTCACAGCAGAGGATCGTAGTGCGACAAAACTTCGACAAATCGAGCATCGCTCAGAATCATGGATAGGCTGGTTGATCGGATGCGAGCTTCCTTCAAAATCGCTCAGCGACCCAGAAGTCGATTTCGCTTTTCTTCGATCCTGGAAGATGCGGCATCCACACTCACTTCCACAGACAAGAGTGGAATCCTCAGATGACGCTGCGGAAGCCTGGCAGCAGCTCTCATGAATGCATCCGATATGCAGCCATCCTGCCGCGTTGCCAGATAGCAACGAAGCCAAGCACAGAGCTGCTTGAAATCGGACGAACAAAATGAAGAGGCCGAGGGAATGCTGTAGCGGAGCGGCAAACGGTTTCCGCCTGCCTCATCACAATCGAACTAGCATGAAATACGGGATCTCGAGGTCGACAGTTCGATCAGGCGAAATCTCAAGATCGTTGGGGCAGGGAGGTCTGGAATCATGGTTCTCACCAGTTGTCTCGGTTGGATAGGACCAAGTCCCGTGCGACGGGCCCTGGCCCGGATATTCCATGAGCCGGTCAGCGCTAGCCGCGATTTCGGCGAATTACGACAAGAATAGCCGCTCGCGCCGTGCAACTGACTTTCAAACGGTGCATCAGGATTGAAACTTGGGTTTGCAAAACTCGCCAACGGCCTGTCGATTTAATGAGATCCATGAAATCAATGATCAGCCACAGCGCGCTCATACCCGGTTACGGCTCAGAACCGTACGCTATCGCGTTGCGGCTTATTAAATCGACAGGCCACCAAGAACTTCGGTTTTACGCTACATCACTCAACTTCGAAACCAAAACTCATGG
>JBCCKZ010000673.1:0-3682 GCA_039027135.1 Planctomycetota bacterium | reverse complement strand
TCTTTGAACCAGCTCGTGAACTTAACACGAAGGTCTTTCACAATGCCTTCGTGCTGACTGGCAAGATTCGTCTTTTCCGATGGATCTTTGTCTAGATCGAACAACAACCAATCCTTTCGAGTTGGGTTTTGGGATGTTCCACCATTGCAGAGTAGCTTCCATTTGCCGGAGTGAATCGCCCAACGACGATCCGGATTGGGAACGTACCGATCCCATGTATGACAAACGAATTCTCTATCGATGTCCGTCTGGTCGCCGGTCAAGGCTGAGAGAATTGAACGCCCGTCAGTCGGTCTATCTTGGGGTAGGTCAGCACCCGCGATTTCGCAAAACGTTGAGAACCAATCGACGTGCCAGGCCAAGCCGTTGACCTTTCGTCCTGCTGGAATCTTGCCGGGCCAACGAACGAAGCAAGGGGCCCGAACTCCGCCTTCGAAAACACTGGCCTTCTGGCCTCGAAGCCCCGCTTTAAAGAACTTGCTAACTCCTCCGTTGTCGCTCGTTAAAACGACCACGGTTTCGTTTTCCAGGCTCCATTCGGCGAGTTGGTTAAACAAACGGCCAAGATTTCGATCAATCCGTTCAATCATTGCGGCGATTCGGGCCTCCCTAAATGGCATACCCCTATCAAGATAGTGCTCGATTGTTTTGTCACCTTGAGATAGATCCGCATGGGAGGTGTCCATCACAAAGGGTGAATGCGGCGCGTTGTACATCAGCATGCAAAGGAACGGTTGCGATGAATCTTGTCTCGCATTGTCGATAAAATCGATGGCGGCGTCGGTGAAGAGGTCCGTCACATAACCTCGAGCCTTGACCGGCTCCTCGTTGTGATAGATCTGATCCGGATGTTGGTAGCGTTCGATGTGGCCGTGGTAGTGCCCAAAGAATTCATCGAACCCTCTTTCGGTCGGACGGAACCCAGGATGTTGGCCTAGGTGCCACTTTCCGAATAAGCCCGTCCGATATCCGGCGTCGCTCAATATTGAGGCGATCGTGGTCTCTGATTCGCCAAGCGTGTCGCCACCAAAACGGGTGTTGTATACGCCGGTTCGAAGATAGTGTCGCCCTGTCATGATGCCAGCGCGTGTTGGTGCACATACGGGCGCGGCGTAGTACTGCATCAGTTGAGCGCCGTCCGCAGCTAGCTGATCAATGTTGGGCGTGTTTAGGTGAGGATGGCCAGTGACACCGGTATCCCAATATCCCTGGTCATCGGTCATGACGAACAAGATATTGGGTCTATAGGGATGTGAATCAGCAAAGGCCGCCGATGCGAGAAAAGCAAAAGTCAGACAGCCTATTCTGATCGACGCTCTCAAGTTGCCACCTTCGCAACGGACTCTTCGAGGCTCTTGATCCAGGGGCCGATGTAGTGTCCGTTGTCATGGAATGTTCGACCGCTAAAGAGATTGCCATCGATTACACAAGGCTCGTCGACGAAGATCCCCCCGCAGACTTCCAGGTCAAACTTGCACTTAGGAACGGTTGCCATTCGACGTCCTTCGACACACCCCGCGTAGGCGGGAATCTCCACGCCATGACAAACACTGGCTACGGGTTTATTGGCTTCAAAAAATGCCCGTGTGATACGCAGTAGGTCTTCGTCGTAACGAATGTATTCGGGAGCGCGACCACCGGAGAACATGATTCCCGCATAGTCCTCCGGATCAATATCGGCAAACGCTATGTCGGCTTCGATTGTATAGCCTTCCCATTCTTTAGTAATGGTCCAGCCGGGTTTGACCTCGTGCATCACCATCTGAAAACGGCGCTTCTCCGGACCGGCGACGACCGGTTGAAATCCGGCTTCGATCAGTCTGTAAAAGGGATACATCGTATCCAGTGTTTCCGATGCGTCACCAACAATGATGAGAACTTTGGGTTGATCACTCATGACGGGCAGGGTGTCTTTTGCTTGAGGTAGTTGTGTGAGGTTTGAATGAGTTCAGTGACTGAGGCGATATCTTCCGCGATAGGAATGCCACGTGGCGTGGGGTGCATCATGACTTCAACCACGCCTTGGAAGTTAATATCGCAAAGGGCACGCATGATGGGCGTGAAGTCGAGAGAACCACGTCCGGGCAATTGCAGCCATTCGTCCGCGCGAGGCATCTTCTCGCGAAAACCGCGACCGTATTGCCAAGCGTAGAACAGATCGAGCTTGGATCCGCACTTACGTACTAAACCGGCAATCAATTCTCCGTCCTGGGGAAGGTGTGCCGGTGCCAGGGCAAAGCCAGCGTTAGAGTGATCAAGATTCTCAAGAAAATGATCGATGGCTGGCTGAGTTCCCAATAGAGTGCCTGAGTGATTCTCGATCGAGATGGTGACTCCGTGATTCTCCGCGTGCTCGAAAACAGTGGTGGCTTTCGCGAGAAGTCGATCCACCTCACCACGCGCGACATCAGCGTCTTTGATGGGCTTGCCGCCAGCGTGGACGACAATTCGGGGAATATCCAAACGTGACGCGAGGCGAATTTCTTCGTCCAGCCCGAATAGCCCAAGTTTGTACTGGCTGAGGCAGGCGACTTTGATGCCGTGGCGATCCACGAGCTCTTTGAAGGCGTTTTCACCCAGTTGATCGATCTCTTCGCGCTGGCAGCCATGTACTCTTGGCCATAGATCAATGAGGTCGCAATCGAGCTTTGGAAGCTCCGGAAGTATCACCTCAAGAGGTTCGCAACCGTACATGCAACTGGCGACCATGTATTTCCAACCAGGGCTGGCAGACGATTCCTGCGCGAACATTGGGTCGGTAACAGCGGCCAGTCCACCAGCGGTTGCTGCCAACAACATCTCACGACGATCCAAAGATATCACGCGATCACCTCGAAGCCCTTCCTCTGTTCCCGGGAGAGCATTGCATTGGCTCTCGCATCGCCGCATTCTTCAGCCTTGGCATTCCAACGAAGGTCCTGGCCTAACCGCAAAGAGATGTTGATGAGATGACAAGTGGTTGCGCTTCGGTGTTGGCTTTCAATATCGGAAATGGGAGTTTTCCTGGATTCGACGCAATCAAAAAAATTACCCATGTGGTTGATGATGGCATCGAGCTTACCAGTGCGTTGCGGTCGATCGAGGTTGTCGTCGGCGTACTTTCTGAAGTCCTCCGGTTCAAGCGGATTGGTGGACATGGCTTTAACGGGGGCGCCGTCGAGGATGCCACGATTGACGAAGATGCGCCCTTGGTCGCCTTCAAATAGGATTCCACGCCTGCCTGAATCGCGAACGGCAAGCCGAACTCCGTTTTGGTAGGTCACGTCGGCCTCAAATCGTTTGGCCACGTTGTATCCGTTTTCAAGGTTCGGCATCTCGCCGCGAGTCACAATTTGCGTTGGCATCGAGTCAATGGCCCACTGGGCTATATCGATGTGATGGGCACCCCAGTCGGTAACTTTTCCGCCCGCGTATTCGTGCCACCATCGAAAGGTGTAATGACAACGCTCAGGTGTGTAATCGCTCAGCGGCGCTTGTCCCAACCAAAGATTCCAATTCAAGTGCTTGGGGACGATCCTCGATTCAAATGGGCCTCCGGTGGGATTGGCGTCGGTTGCGCAAGTAACGGTGTGGAGTTTGCCGATTCGTCCCGCCGCCACCATTTCAACGGCCTTTCGAAACTGCCAATCGCTCCGTTGCCATGTTCCAACCTGAAAAACCTGGTCGTAGCTTTTTGCGACTT
>JBCCKZ010000672.1:0-3692 GCA_039027135.1 Planctomycetota bacterium | reverse complement strand
TGACTCGGCCTTCGGCTTCAACCGCATCCCCTTCGGGAAGCGGGACGACTTCGGCAACAAAATCTGTCGGCCTCGATGGTTACTGTCCCGTTTGCATCATCGAAATGAAACAGTGGGTAAAGGGTAAGCCTGAATATCAAGTGACCTACGACGGACACGTTTATCACTTCCCAGGTGAAGAGCAGCGGCAGACCTTCCTTAAGAATCCTGCCAAGTATGTTCCCGCCATGGGAGGCAATTGCATTGTCTGTGCCGTCAACATGAAGCAGAAAGTGCCAGGAAGCGTCATGCACACCGCCTTGTATCGAGGCCGGCTCTATCTCTTTCCGGGTGCCGACCAAAAAGAAATGTTCCGAAAGAACCCCGCAAAGTATGCCAGTGCCGACGTGGCCTTGGGTGGGAATTGCTCCGTGTGTCGGGTTGAGATGAATCAAGAGGTCAAGGGCGATCCGAACATCTCAGCGTTTTATAAGGATAAGTTGTATTTGTTTCCTGGCGACAAGCAGCGAGAGATGTTCTTGGCGAACCCAGCAAAGTATGCCGAGTAGTTACGAAACAACCAATTCAGCATCAGCATCACGAGGATCGGGCCAAATTCGATCCAAGGGATGACGAAGTCGAAGAAGTCGGTGCCGGCATAGGAAGTGTTCCAAACCGTTTGGCCTGTATAATGAGTTTGGAACCAAAAGCGAGTGTAGTAGAGCCAAAGCGCGGCACTGACCAGCCACCAAATTCGATTCGTTGCAAATGGGAGAAATGCTAATGCCCATGTCCAGTACCAAGGATTCTGGGTTGGGCAAAGAAGCCAAAACCACGCAACGGTAAGGAACGTGGATTCAAGCAACGTCTTTGCTTCAGTAGCCTTCGACGCTCGTATTGCAATGACGAACGCGATTGCAACAAACATCATCCCAGTCAGTAGCCGTGTAAACCGGAATGGGATGTCGGTACCAAAGAGAATTGCAATTCGGTCATTAAGCTTTTGGCGGAACGTATTTGAGGTGATTACAAACCACGGCGGTGAATTTGGCGAGCTGCTTGGTCGGACGTTCTCAACAACCGCGAGAAAGATGAGATCGTTCATTTCCCACTGAGTGAGAAACGTTTTCAGTCCCTCATCGGTATCGGGTTGCGGTGGAGCCAGGTCAACGAAGTCCGTGTCATCTGAAGTGGGAGTGCTTGTTGTTTCACCCCGGTTATCCGACAGATTCGCATAATCGGTCATGGGCAACACGAACAATGCGGAGAGCCCAATGATCGTCGCTACACAAAGACTTGCTTTGGCAAAACCAATTCGTCGCCAGAACACGAATGCCACAAGTGGCGTCCAGATGATGGGAAAGAGCTTTGCACCGATGGCTAGTCCAAAGAATGTGCTTGCAGCAAAAGCGTCGATCAATGGAAGTTGTATCTTTTTTGCTTTGACATCTTTGGTGGCCTTGATGACGAACAACATCGCAGCGCATGAGAAGGCAACCGCGATCGAATCGAGGTGTCCACTATTGCTGAACTCTTTGAGTACCAAAGGACACCATCCGTAGATGATACTCATGTTGATAGGAAGGTTCGCCTCCTTCAGCATCAAGATGATGATGCCCCAGGTGAATAGGTCAAAGGCAACGATCCATGATTTCATTACCACGAGACGTGCGGAGGGTGAGGCTTTATCAAGCGTCGTCACTGCCGCAGCAGCAAACACAGCCTGGCTAACTGGTGGATAGACCGTGGTTAGCTCTGGATAGTGAACCTGACGAAGTATTTGTTCAACCCCGGGATCGTTTGATGCTACGGATGCGAGGCTTTGAAGCGATGGATCGTCGCTGTTGGTTTCGATCGCATCGGTTATGGCAATGGGCGGGTAGCGAAATGGGCTGATGCCTTCCGAGGTTGCGATACCGTCCCAAACGTATCGATAGATGTCGATTTCGAGTATTGGTGTCGAAGGGATGAGGATCAAACGAAACAGGCATCCCCACAAGAAAAAGGCTTTCATTGACCCAGCAAATTGGAGTCGTTTGAGCCCAAAGCAAATTGAGAGATAAATCGCTGTTGCTAACGCGAATAGTCCGAGCGTCAATAGAATCGGACGTTCAAGATGAGGTTGGCCTAGTGCGAAGCGATGACTTAGCTGGGCGGCGGCCAAGTAGATGGTCGCGAGGACAAAGCCAACAGCGTGAACGACGAGCGATTTGGAGATCGTCATGGATGGATCGGGATGGGAATCTACCTAAGAATCTCGTTTCTCTTTCATAGATCTGAATGATCTTATACTCTCGTCAGCTAGGTTACCTCGCTACGCCAGAACAAACGAAAACGCATTTATTAGGTGAGCCGTGAGCCGGATGCGGCGCAGCCGCGGAGGCACCGGGCCTAAAATGCTAACTGCGGAATCCTGAGAGAAAGGTTTTTCGTCCTTCGCTGTCGAACCTCTGCCCGTTTTGCCCCAGCACGTTTTACCCGGCCCCTTCAATCGCGTCGCTCGTATTCGGGGCACGGCTCACCTGGATCAGCCAACCTGAAAAGACACTGATACCTGGGTATAGGGTAGTAGAACCTTTATCGCTTCCGGATGTTCGGCAAGCTGTACTTCGCAACCGTGTATAAGATTTTGTATCCCGCCTTGATCGTTCCCGAGAAAGTGCCGCTGATTTTGCTGGTTCCCACGCGGTTTCGATAATCGGTTGGGACCTCAAGAATTCGAAGTCCGTTCTGAATGGCCTTGATCTGCATCTCAATGGTCCAGCCAAAGTTTTGGTCACACATACCGAGATCACCAAGCGATGACCAAGAGATCGCGCGGAAAGGGCCAAGTTCTGTGAATTTGAAACCAAATCGCAATCTCATCAAGAAACATGCGAGACGATTGCCCCACACGCTTTGAGGTGGCATGGCGCCAGGTTCTCGTTTGCCAAGCAATCGAGATCCGAGTACAAAATCAAACACCCCAGTTTGGATCGGCTCAATCAACGTCGATAGTGTGTGGACGTGGTCGCTGTAGTCAGCATCTGCAAAAACGATGACTTCCGGTGGCCGTGCACCGTTGCCGATGAGTTTCTCGACTTGAGCGATGCCTCGAAGGCAGGCGGCGCCATAGCCCCTTCGAGGCTCTTGAACCACATCGGCTCCTTTCGAGCTCGCGATCTGCAACGTTTGGTCCCTTGATCCATTGTCGACAACGATTACGCGACCGACATCGGGAAGGTCTTGGAGGACACTGCCGATCGATGCTTCTTCGTTGAGCGCTGGGATGATCACCCACACGGACTCAAGAGCGACGGCCGGATCTTTCTCGTCCATCGTGCTCGATGGAGTGGTCTGCAAGGTGGTCATCATTTTGTCTAAATGATCATTTGAGAGCGTCAATCGCCGCCAAATCAGATGAGATCGAGAGAATCTTGTTAGGATGAAGGGGTAACGAAACACTCTTCCGTTAGCAAGCGAAGACTTGTCCGCCGAAATGCACGATGCCGATCGAGAGCGATCCGAACGACGGGCGCGTCGAGCCGCTGCGTTGGCGAATGATCGAGCGCCCAGCGATTTTCTGGCTGCCGGACCGGTGGGGCATGCCCGCGGACTCATGGTCAGCGAGAGGATCACAAGTGACTACCGTCATACGTGGAGGAATGGATCGTTGGATGTGAAGCCAAGTGAAGTGACGGAAACGCTTAGAGAAGCAGGGATTCAAAAATGGG
>JBCCKZ010000671.1:0-3694 GCA_039027135.1 Planctomycetota bacterium | reverse complement strand
GACCGTTGGGAACGGGGTCTCGATGTGAACGACGCCCGAATGGTCCGCCCCGAAGGTGACGTCGTTGTGACCCAGTTCTTCAAGCCGCAGCAGCGTCACGCCTCGGTCTTGTACATAGCATCCCACCAAGATTTTTCCATCATCGAGTACGCGAATGGCTCCGGGGATATCCTTCCCATAGATGTCTACCACAACGGTTCCCGGCATCATGGGACCGAAACCTCCAAACGTCGCATCCAGCTGGCCATTCGTTTGGTAGCGTGCGACCACTATGTTTTGGTTACTGCCGGCGAAGGTGTATCCCAAGACATAGATTGAGCCATCGGATGCAACCGTCATATCGACGAGCTGATCCAGGCCTCCGTCGTTCACATTCAGTTTGGACACCCCACCCGTGCCGAAGCTGTTGTCATGCATCTGAGCATCGACTGATCCAACGGTGAGGAAGGTAATCGTCAAGCCGAAGATAAAGTTGGTAATGCTCATGATTGGAGGTCGCCTGCTTGTGTGTGAATGGGATTGGTTTCGAGTATTCATTGGGGTGTTCCAGATTGAGGTGCGTGTTGGTTGTTGTTAAAGCGATATCAGTTGAAGATCAGATGCTCAGCTTCAAACTCATGGATTTCGAATTCGTTGAATTCGTGTTCGGGGAAAACGATTTGATCGAAGTTCTGTGGCGGCTGGCCACCGTGTGTTGGGTCATGGGTCGTAAAACCATCACCATCGAATTCCGGTAGTTCCGTTTCGAAGGAAAACGCCTCGGTACGTAGAAGCGTCGCGTTTTTGATGGCTCCAGGCGCCGTTGTGTATTCTCCGGCCATCAGGACCTTGCCGTTGGCATAGCCATGAAGATGGCCTGCACGAGCCAACTGACCCCATGGCAATTGCAGCCAGCCCTTCCAAACGCCGTTGGAATTGCCAAAGCTCTCATCGGGAAGCCCATCGAATAGCATCCGCCGGATGGCATACTGATTTTCGGATCCGACGCTGGTCATCTTGAAAGCCACGGTGGTCATTCCATACGGTTGCAAGATCAAGTCGGTGACTTTGCCTTGGTACAGCAGCGGCATCACGCCACCGTAACCGAAGCTCTCATCCAACACTCCATCGAATCCGACTCGGGCGACTTGATTGTCAAACCCAGCGGTGATTTGTTGGTCGTTGACAGCAATCTTGGTGCTTGGCCAGTTCGAAACTGCGTGGGCACTCAGATCAATGACTCCGCCACTACCAAAGCCATTGTCAGGATTTCCGTTGAGATCAAATCCACATAATTCGATCACCGGTGTTGGAGCGTCGCTGTAGGTGTGAGTCGCCACTATCAAGTGATTTTGCCAAACCGCGAAATCACTGATCAGCATATAAGCCCCAACGAAATCATCCTTGGCCAGGATGCCATCGCCGGCGAATCCACCATCTAGCGTGCCATCTAGGTTGATCCTTACGGCATAGCCACCACTGACAACGTAGATCTGGTCATTGACCAATTGAATCTGTGCTCGGTCGTAGGCGAAGTTTGTGCCCATGTCGATGACGCTACGGCCCAATTGTCCAAACGACTCATCGAGAAGGCCATCTTCGAGGAAGCGGGAAACCACCAGCTGATGTTGATTACCCGCGCCGGTGATCACAGTCACGGTCATCAGTGAGTCGTCGTCGAGCGTAACGATCCCGGCGATCTGCCCAGGCTTCATTTGAAAATCGACGATTGCTACGCCGGCCGGTGCGTCACCGAAGCCACCAAAGCTGGTGTCGAGCGAGCCATCAGAAAGATAGCGGGCAATGAATTGGTTCTCGTAGTCGATGACGGCATCGAGTCCCTCATATTGAATGGTCAGAGCCTTTGTAAAGCCGACCACATAGATCCGACCGGTTGAATCGACGTGAAGTCCCTCAGATAGTTCGCGTTCGCTCAGATTCAGTTCCGTGGCACCCGTTCCTGCGAAGCTGAGATCGAGGTAATCTCCGGCCACACAAGATGCGGCGGTTCCTGCCGCCATAGCCGCGGCCAGCAGCCACTTGGCAGAATGAACTCGCAGGTAGGAACGCAACCTATTGAGGCTGTTGGAGGGAATGAAACGTCGCATCGAGCCACCTTTGGGCGTAGAGAAAGATTCAGGTTCGACCTGTACCTCGCCAAACGCCAGAGACCGCGACACGAAATCTTCAGCTCAGGTTTCCCTTTTTGAATTTGCCTCGTTGATTCAACTTTTTCGCATAGCAGGTTGTCCGATTTCTGAGTCGTCGAGTTCAAATTGCCCTCGTTACCTACCCTCCGGAAACTTCGGACGTTTCAACGGCCGGCTGGGCCTAAGTCAGGAACTCTGCCCTATCCTCAGCAAAGATGGGATTCAATGCAGAGGCGGAGGGCGTCGAAGGCGGAGAGTCATGGATGCTTTCGTTGCGACTTGGCGACTTTACGTTGAAAATTGATGCTGGCTTGTCTTCGATTAGCGGTTCTCAACTTTCAGCATTCAAATAGCGGTTCGCGTCACCTGATTCGGCGACTTCACGAATCAACTTGTTTCGAACGCGGAGGAGATTTGTCATGTAACGTTTCAAGAAAAGGAGATCGGCAAAACGACCAAGCGCCCCTAAGGGAGATGTGTAGTCAAAGACATCGATCAATACCGTGCCACCATGGTGCTCTTCGAATAGATGGTCATGATCAAATCGCTTGAAGGCTCCTGCTACCATCGAATCGCGAAAAGAGTTTGGGCGATCGAACTGAGTGATCTTCGAGGTGAGTCTCTGGCGAAAGCCAAAATGGGTTGCCTCCCAGGTGACGGATTCACCTTCCTGGATGAGGCCCTTGGTGCGGCCCGCAACCGCTTGCTCTTTCGTTCGCGATGTTGATTCGACATGTAGGTCGATGCTCCGAGAAAGGTCAAAGACGATCCCCCGCCGTGCCGCTATCTCGGTTCGAAGTCTGATGATTGGCAACGGGCTCTCCAACGAAATTCTCGACTTCACCACGAATCGCAAAACAACCCGTCTTGTTTACGAAGCTCACCCTCTCGATTTATTTTGTGCCCTTTACTTTTTCATTTCAAGGATTTTGATGTGGTTGCCAATCAAGTTTGATGCGTGGCTCCAAAACAGTCGCGAACGACGTTAACACGATAGAAGAACCCATATCTATTGCTTTCGTAGAGTAACCTGGGGCGAACTGACGTTTGTTTGAAGTGAAGGCTCAATCCAGACGAGATGGCGATGCGATGAAAAGAGAAATCTCGAATCCCTACGAATCAAGTTCTTTTTGTCCCCCAGTCAGAAATTCCTGGTTGCGTAAGAGCGTGTTGCGAGACGTTTTGTTCGTTTTGGCTGGGTTATTGATTGGTGCTTCCTTTCCTTTGACCTATGGAATTCACACAATCATTCAGTTTCGCGAATACGCCGCAACGCTACCGCCTGAGACGGCCATGTGTGGCATGCCCTTGCTGGGGGCGTATGCAATGATCTTCATGGCGACGCCATTTTGCGGTCTCGTTGGCGCAGCGGTTGGATACGGATTCGCTGATGTTTTAAACGAGCTATCTGACTAGATCGCTTGTTTTCCAAATTCAACGCCTAGTGGAGCATCAATCTCAGACGTTCGGGTTTGTCCGTAGCGAAACTCGCCAACGGCCTGTCGATTTAATGACATCCGTGAAATCAATGATCAGCCGCGGTGCGCTAGCACCCGGTTACGGTT
>JBCCKZ010000670.1:0-3706 GCA_039027135.1 Planctomycetota bacterium | reverse complement strand
TCGACTTTCAGCAGATGGCTTGTTATCTCACTATCGGTCTGAGCCTCTTCCTGTTCGCCTTCGACTTCACTCGCCATGTGAGGACGGGACTTCCGGCATCGGCCGATCCGAAGGTGCTTGGAATCTACCGTGATTTGGACCAACCGATTGTCATCCAACGAGAACGCTACCGGGATTGGCTGAGGGTTTGCCAATGGGCGAGACTGAGTACCTCGCCTGATGAGGTCTTTTTGACGCCTCGACAGCAGCAAACCTTCAAATGGTATGCTCACCGCGCAGAAGTGGTGAATCGGAAAGATGTACCGCAAGATGCCGCATCTTTGGTGAAATGGCAAACGCGGTTCTTTGACGTTTTTCCAAGGCATCTCGACCACATGCGAGTTTCAATCAACTATGGCAGCCTGCGAAGGCTTCGCGATCAATATGATGTTCGCTACATGGTTGTCGATCGGCGAATCTCGACGCTAAGTCTTCCTCTGGTGAAGCTCTATCCTCGGAATGATGAGGAAAATCCCACGTATGCCGTGTACGAGCTGCCGTACGATTGAGGATGAAGACCTGACGCCTATCTCTATCCATAGCATCACACTCCATCTTTCAATGCAAAGTCGCGATAGCCGCGAAGCCGCGACGCCGCCACCGCTTGCTGCCGTCTACCCCGTCTTTGCGTTTACCAATGAGCTTGGCCGTCAAGCGCGAAAGATCACGAGTGCTGCTTCGCTGAGTATGAGCACGAGCAGGAACTTAACTCTAACCTTCCCCCTGGGGAGGTCGGACGTTTAAACGGCCGGGTGGGGCTCTGAAAGTTCGGAGGGTGAAGTGGGAAGTTTGAAAAGCCGGAGTTCGACTTCGACCGAAGCATCACTTGCCATCTTTCAACGCAAGAGTCGCGAAGCTGCAACGACTCCTTCGCATCCTACCGGGTCCCCGACTTTGCGTTTAAGAATGACTTTGCCCGTTCCACGCAACCATTACGAGTACCGCTTCGCTGAGTGCGATCAAGAAATCTGAATGCACTCTTCAAACCTACGCAGTACAGCACCTCACTGACTCCGCTCCTCAGCAACTCTGTGTTTAGCGGAGTCTCGGCACACACACTTCAAAATGCTTGAGGGCACTACGCTTGACGCGTCCTCCGACCCAAGCACCATCGTGCATCAATCAGGCCTTCGATGATCTTCATACGTTTCCATGCGGGCATTCCTGAATCACGGCGGGACTCAAAAACCTCAATGACCTGGTTTGGCGTGAAGGGCTAATCCTCCCATGTTCGACACGGTGGAGCTGGCACAGTTTTCCAAACTAGATGCGTGCCCAACTAAGCTTCTGGCATCTACTGAAGGGCTTACAAAGGCCTCGGCGAGTCGAGGCAAGGCAGCGTGCCTCCCTGGCTGGCTGACGAGGATTGAAATGCCACTCAAGTCGATCGGGTCTGAGCGAGGCGGCTTAATGTCAGCATCTGCGTACCAAGGTAAACGCACTCTTTCGATAAACCAGACACAGTCGTTTCGCTTCCCCGGGAGAATAGGTCGTCTGCGAAGGGGAACTGCCGGTAGGATAGGGCGGGCGAAGTTGCCTTGTTCTCCCGGGCCATCCCTGAGAACACCCCAAAAAGACCAAATTTCCCAGACTTCAACTGAGGTAAGCGAATTCGGTCTGTAATGCGAATGGTGAAGTCCTTAGCGAGATACTCTCCCTTTGCTTTATCGACTAAACTAGGCTTTCAACGAGTAGATCATGACTACATCAGCAACGCCTTCACACTCTGATAAGGAAGCCGCAGCCGATGTCTTCGCGCGGCAACCAGAGGATGCCTCCCTTCAGGCGATTCCCCGTGAACTTGCATACGCCGAAATGGTGCGTCGCGGATTAGCGGACAGTGATGCCAGACGTGCCGTGTCAGGCGCGGATTTCCGACGGCGGATTAGTTCATGGCGAACATAGAGTGGACGCAAGAATCCGAAGAACGGATACGGGCGGTACACGATTACATTGCTGTAGAAAATCTCTCGGCGGTGTTCCGCGTAGTCGTTCAGATCTACGAAAGAGTACAGCTTCTGCATTAGCACCCATGACTTGGACAGCGACATGAACCAGTCAAGGATCGCGAAGTTCGCGAGATGCTATTTGGGCACTACCGGATTCCGTATGAGCTTGTCTCCGACGACCAGATTTGGATTCTCGGCGTTTTCCATTCCGCAATGGATCTCGAACGCTACATTCAATAAGGCAGAACAATGACATGGACGGGAACACGGCTTGAGGTCTTCCTTGCAATTGATAGCCAACTCTCCGTGCACCTCAATGCAACCCTCTATCTGCCTAGACGAGATGGAGCAACACTCTGAAATTTCGTTTTAGTATTCGATCGCTATTTGTTGCGGTTTCAATCGCCGCTATCGGCGCGACTTTCCTAGCGTGGGTACTCAGACCGATTCCCGTCGTGACATCTGGCAACGGTATTGACGGCGGTGAACTCTTCCGCGTTCGAGGACCCGTTATTGTTCAGCATGCTTCGCAGCCAACAATTGGGTTCGTCTCGGTAGAAGATTCCAAGTTTGGAATGGGATCACAGATACCATTCCTCGTTGTATTCAAAGGCGAGCGTGGGGAGCAGGATCAATACTCGGTCGAGCCCAAATCGTTTCTACATCAAGGTGCATTGATCGCAACTAGAATTTCACTCAAAACGACACAATGGGAATTGGATGTCGACTACATGATTGATGGATATCCATTTGATGGGGCTCCGTCTTGGTATTCCGATGGTTCTCCTGCCCCGGCATTTACAGAGGAAATCGAGTTCTTCTTGCCAAAACTGCCCGGTGATGAGCCATTACAATATGACCTTAATGATGGACGTGTCTTCGTCGTTAGTCTTGGTCGTGACAAAAACACGGTCGAACAACTTGACATCCAATTGTTCGGGCCTTCCGAGAGTAGTGATCTTCAATCAGAAGAGCTAGCGTCGTTTATTTACAAATGGTGGAAGAAAAACGGCGGATGAGAACTTTATCCACGCAAAGTCTGGCTTGCGCGTGTTTTTGAAATGGAAGATCTATCGTCCGGACTCGGTGATCGATGACGTTTTGACGTCGGGCAGTTTGATATGCGACTAACTATTGTTCTCGCCACCATCATCTGTAGTACGGTTGCCGCAAATGAACCCCTTCTTCAGTGGAGCGTGCCTGGACGAGTTGCGGAGAGTATTCCTATTGAATTTCCCATCGCTCAATCTCCCGTTGTTGTTCGTGAGGATCTGGTCGTAACTGCTTTTCCACCAAACCATTTGTTAGCATCGGACGATAGCATTGGTAGACGCTTATGGATTTGGCCTTGGGACTCTGGCCTTCGCTACATCCGGACAGAAACCGCTGATCTCAAGCCGTACATTTGGACGAGGGAGTGGGGGACTCGTAGCACATCTTTCGCTTTGAGCATTGTGCATGACACGGTCGTAGCTGTAGATTCCGCATCTAACACGATGTATGCAATGAATCTGACTCCGCCGCGAGAGGGACGGATCCGGTGGCGAGCCTTCGGAACGCAAAGTGACGAGGCGACTCTTGTTGACGTCTCGTCGCTTGGCCCACCGTGCATCGTTGGCAATAACGCCCACTGCTTGGTTGCTTCAGGTGGTACGCTTCGATGCGATACACTGGACTTGCCTACCGGAGAATCACGCTCGCAGATTAGGATAGCCACC
>JBCCKZ010000669.1:0-3709 GCA_039027135.1 Planctomycetota bacterium | reverse complement strand
CGCTGCTTTTTCTTCTTGTTCGAGCTGCACAAGTTGCTTGGCAAATTCGGCTACTCTGTTCCGCGACTCATCTCGACTTGCAGTCCATCGTTTGATTTGATTTTCAGATTCCATACGCCGGGCGATCAGCTGCGGCTTCTTGTTTTGTAGCGAAGTCTGCTTTTCTGCGAGAGATTTTTTCTCATCGTCATTCGTTGCTTGCGCGATCGATTCCGTAACTTTCTTGATTTCGGCATCCAAGTCGCTTACTTGCTGATTGAGTTGATTGACTTGCTGTTCGGCCGATGACCGCTTTGTTTCCGCCTCCGTTTCTGCCTCGGAGCTGACGCGTTGATTCGCTTGCAGGTCCAAGATTCTCTCGGCTATCTTTGCCAATGGAGCAACGGCATCCGATTTCATCTTCGCATGCTGCTGCTTAAGTTTTGATAATTCATCCGCCGATTTGGCCATCTCATTACTGGACTGATCTCGTTGAGTCGTCGCAGCGCCCACTTTGGCTTTTTCAGCATTCAGAAGCGTGTTCATAGCCTTCAACTTCATCGCCATGTCACTCGCGGATGTGGTTGCTGCCTCGTGCATTTTCGCAATTGAAGCTCGTTGCGAATTGAGCTCCGCAAGTTGTTTCTCAGTGGATGTGAGTTCTTCCTGAGCTTTTGATTGCGAAGCGATGGTTTGGGTTTTCTGATCGCCGAACGATTTCGTTTTCGCAGCTAAATCATTAAGCGTTTTTTGCACAGCTGCTTCATTTGACTTTGCAGCGTCTAGGGTCTTTTGCAATTCGACGACGCGAGTTGACCATGAAGCTTGTTGTTGGTTCAGCGTTGGTGGATCGGCCGCGAGCTTAACGGCTTGTTTGGTATCCGCGATCGTCCACATGATCGTCTGACCTGACCAATCGCCACCGATGATTTTTTTTCCATCGTGCGTGATGGTTGCTTCCAACGCTGGCTCGGGAAACGCGGGCATGGTTGCAATATTTTTGCCTGCCGCATCCCACAGTTTGACCGTGCGATCTTTGCCGCATGTGACCAATCGGCCGTCGCGAGCCATCATCACACCCGTCGCTCCGCCTCCGTGAGCGTTGAAGCTTTTCAACTGATTGCCGCTATTCATTTCCCAGAGTTTGACCGTTCCATCTTCGCTGGCACTTACCAAAACGTTGGAATCCGCTCGCCACGAGATTCCTCGAACAGCTGCTTTGTGACCGATCAAATCCAGATACAAGCGACCTGTTTCGGCTTCCCAGACATGCAGTCCACCGGATCGATCACCAGTCGCCACCAGGACGCCGTCAGGACTGTACGCAACGCTGTACACCCAATCGGTATGCTTTTTCAATTCGTGCAGGATTTCACCTGTGCTCGTATCAAAGATGCGAACGATTCTCTGGGGACCGCCTAGAGCGATCTTGGAAAGGTTGTCGTTAATGTCCGCACCGAAGACCACATCCAGCTCGTCTCCAACGCTAAGCAGTCGGTTGCCGTTGCGAATGTCGTAGAGCGAAGCAGTTCCTTTCGACGCATGCGTGCCGCCCGCAACAAGTAGGTAGGCGCCGTCTCGGCTGAACTTAAGCGTCTGCGGAATGCCTTCTGGATACGGGAGAACGCCCAGCAACTCCGCCGTTTCGGTGTGATAGAGAGCCACCTGACGTTGGCCGCCGACCGCGACCAGAGGCGCCCAAGGGCTGGTGGCGATGGCAGAAGATGCAGCGTGCCGGGTCGTGGAGACGACGGGGACTCTCCAGGCGGTTTCCGGCATCGCAATCTGTTCCGGCTTTCCGCTGGAGTCGGTCGCACTGAACGACAGTGAAGGGCCTTTTCTTTTTCGCCTTTTGCTTCCGCTCGTTTCGAGCAGACCGCCCTCGATCCATTGCCGGATGATGTCCAGCTGTTCCTTCGGAAGAGGATCCTGGTCGGGCGGCATGACCGGTTCTTCGGCGTGGGTCATGACCAAGTACAGCTTGCTACTGTCGGGATCGCCGTCCATCACAGCGTCACCGCTGCCACCGCCCTCCATGATTCCCGCGTACGTATCAATGGCCAAGCCCGCTTCCGCATCGTTCGCGTTGTGGCAGGCGAGACAATGCTCGCGAAAAATGGGGAGGACATGGTCGGTGAAGTTAATCGCCGCTTTCTCTTGCGCGAGCGATGTCACCGAGCCAAACAAAACCAAACCGCAGATCAAAGAAATTCGCATCATGACATCGATGATAGTTGGAATCAGAGATGCGTCGAACTTCCAGGGCGATCGACGCTCTTTGTTACGCCAACGAAGGCAAGCAAGATCCGTTGGCAGGTATGACCCACCAACGGATAACCGTTGCTTGCCCCTCGACGGAAACTAGTGATTGAAAATGAACTCGCGACTGTTCAGAACCGCCCAAAAGACGTCCTGAAGTCCTTGCTGTGGATTGGGCGCCTCGCCGATCGACACAAGCAATTCCTTCATCTCCTCTTCCGTGGGATACCTCGACAAGCATCGAACAAACAAGCGTTGCAACGCTTGCTCGGTCGTGGCATCGTTCGCCATCAACTCGTCGACCACTTTTCCTTGTGAAATCTTTCCACTGGTGGCACTGCCGTTGAGCAGGTGTAGTGCTTGGGACAACGAGGGATCGGTTGATGCTTCGCAGTCACAAACGGTGTCGCGCGGTGCGCGACCGAAGGTGTTCAGGAAGTAGGTGCTCGTTCGCCCATCAGCGATTTGCACCGCGCGAGCCCCAACGGGCAGGCCGCGGAACTTTTCCTTTGTGTTGGTGATCTGGCTGACGATGTCCAGCAACATCTCGGCCGGAATACGTCGCACGTTTGCATAAGCGTAGTTGCGTGTGTCGCTCTTGTTGCTTTCGTTCGGCGTCACGGTTCGCTGATAGGCCTTACTGTTGCAAATATCTCGAACAAGTTGACGGAAATCGAATTTGTATTCCGCCAGTCTGTCCCCAAGCGTTTGGAAAAGCTCTGGGTTGGTTGGTGGATTGCTGACGCGAATGTCATCAACCGGATCAACAATGCCTACACCCATGAAGTGTGCCCAAACACGATTGGCAATGCTGGTCGAGAAGTATGGATTCTCGGCGCTGGTTAACCATTCTGCCATGACAACGCGCCGGTCTTTTCCTTTCGTCTCGGCCAAGACACCGCCGAGAAATTTTGGCTGCATGGTCTGATTGGTGACCGGATGTTTCACTTCTCCGCTGCCGCGGTTGTAGATGATCCGTTCGCGATAGTCCTCGGCGTTCTTTTGGCCCGTCTGACAGAAGAACGCAGCAAAGCCGTAGTAGTCATCCATCGTCCAGCGATCCAACGGATGATTGTGGCACTGTGCGCACTGAGTACGGATGCCCATAAAGACTTGGGCTGCGTTCTCAGCACGCTTAAGAGTGTCCCGCTCGATTTGGTAATAGTTGGTCGCGGGGTTGCTGAAGGTACCGCCTGTGGCACCGAACAACTCTCGGACCATCTCATCCAAGGGAACGTTCTTTGCGAATTTGTCTGTTAACCACTGGTTGTAAAGGAACGCAGACTTGTAGCTAACTTGGTTGGTACTCTTAATCATCAACAGCTGGGCAAACTTCATGGCCCAGATTTCGCTGAACTCTTTTCGTTCCAAGAGTCGATCGATCAACCGCGCCCGTTTGTCCGCGGCCACATCATTCATGAACAAGTGATACTCTTCCTCGGTCGGAAGTTGCCCGGTGATGTCGATCGTG
>JBCCKZ010000668.1:0-3717 GCA_039027135.1 Planctomycetota bacterium | reverse complement strand
TCGGAAGGATCTCTCTCAATGACTAACGACCCTTTTTCAAATCAGCAGAATCCATATGCAGCCTCAGCTCAGGTGGGACAAACGGCACCGCTACCAGGTGCCGGGAGTTACGGAGGGATTGGTCGCGGTGCTTACTTTGGATTCAGCTTTCTCGCGGGGATTGTCTACAACATGGTTGTGGCTGGGGTCGCGGCCGGCGCGGGCGAGCAAGCCATCGTATTCTTACCGATCCTACTATTGATATACCTCGGCGTCTTTCTTTGGATTGCCTCTCAACGTCTTATCAATATCGGATCAAGTGCCTGGTGGTGCCTCGCCATGTTGGTCCCACTGTTGAACCTATTGATCGGTCTTCGTTGTCTCGCCTGCCCGGAAGGCTATGCCGATCACAAAACACTCGACACAACAGGCAAAGTTATCGCGGGCATCATCATCGCTCTCATTCTTCTCAGTGTGATCTTGGTATTTGCGTTAGCTCTAGTTGGATCGAGCGTTTAGACGCTTCAAAAGGCCTAGGATGACGATTGATGGCATCATTCCGCCGCTGGTGACACCTCTTTTGGATCGAGACCTGCTCGACGAGGCGGGTCTCGAACGCCTCTTGGATCGGCAGATTCGAGCGGGCGTTGATGGCATCTTCATACTTGGCACGACCGGTGAGGGCCCGAGCCTGAGCGATTCAATGCAGCGCGCGTTGATTCGAGCGACGTGTCAATTCATTAACGATCGACTTCCAATCTACGTTGGCATCACCGATACCTCATTGGTGCGTGCCGTCGAGCTCGCCGAATTTGCAGCAGGCGAAGGCGCCAGCGCGGTGGTTGCCGCGCCACCATTCTATTTTCCCGCTGGGCAAACCGAACTGCGCAACTGGTTCACCGAGCTAGCTCAGTCGCTACCTCTGCCGCTGGTGCTTTACAACATGCCAAGCTGCGTGAAGATCTCGATTGAACATCAGACCCTTTGCGCACTGGCGGAGCAAGAGAACATCATTGGCCTGAAGGATAGCTCTGGCGACATGGATTACTTCGCAAAAGCGATTGACATGACCTCGGGTCGAGAATCTTGGCCGGTCCTTATGGGGCCGGAAGCATTGCTTGTTGATGCAATGCAACTTGGCGCCGCGGGCGGCGTAGCGGGCGGCAGCAACCTCTTTCCGCAGCTCTTCGTGGACTTATTCAGAGCTTTCACGAAAAAACGCGAAGCGGAAGTTGACCGACTGCAACAACTTGTCATTCAACTGCAAACGCTTTACAGCTTCGGAAAGTATGGATCGTCCTACCTCAAAGGACTCAAATGCGCCTTAGATCTCAGTGGCATCTGCAGCGGCAGACTTGCGGCTCCTTTCGATGCCTTCAAGACACCACAGCGAAAGCAAGTGGAACAATGGCTTGATCAGTTCTCAGATGCCTTTCCCAAACCAATAGAGTAGCGAACTTTGTCGAAGCTCGACTACGCCGTGTTGCTGGCCTACCTCATTGGGACGGTGGGCATGGGGCTTTGGTGCATGCGTCGAAGCACGGATTCCGATTCATTCATGGTTGCGCGCGGAAGGTTGGGTGGATGGATCGTCGGGCTATCTATCTTTGGCACCTATGTCAGCAGTATCAGCTTTCTCGCGATCCCCGGAAAAGCTGTCGTGGGAAACTGGAACTCATTTGTCTTCTCGCTCTCGTTGCCAATGGCCGCCTGGCTGGGAGCCGTCTGGTTCGTGCCGTTCTACAGACAGAGCGGTCACGTCTCGGCCTACGCCCACATGGAAGACCGATTCGGAACGTGGGCTCGAATGTACATGTCCGTTTGCTTCATGTTATTGCAGGTCGCCCGAGTCGGATCCGTGATGTACCTCATCGCTGTTGTGATGCAGCGGATTCTCATGTGGGACATGGTGACAATCATCGTCGTGACTGGCGTCGTCACGACGCTTTACACTTGCATAGGAGGACTCGAGGGCGTCGTGCTTGCAGACGCAATGCAATCCATTGTGCTAATCGCCGGCGCAGTTCTCAGTGCGATTTGGATTCCATTTTGCATGCCCGAAGGGCCCAATCAGCTCTTCGAAATGGCCTCCGAAGCCAGTAAGTTCAGTCTCGGAAGCTTTGGCCCGGCCCTCAATGAGCCAACCGTCTGGGTCGTCATGGTCTATGCATTGACGGTCAACTTACAAAATGTTGCGATCAATCAAAGCTACACACAGCGTTACCTATCCGCAAAGTCTGATCGGGAAGCCAAGAAGTCAGTCTGGTTTGGCAGCTTGTTATACATTCCAGTCAGTGCGTGCTTCTTTTTCATCGGAACCGCTCTTTGGGGATACTATGTATCCAAACCGAGTCTGCTGCCCGATGATCTAACGCGAGAAATTGCTACCGGCAAGGGTGATGCCGTTTTCCCCTTCTTCATCATGACAGCGCTCCCAACCGGAATACGCGGTGTCCTTTTGGCCGCAATTCTCGCGGCGGCGATGAGCACGGTTAGCTCTAGCTTGAATAGCTCAGCAACATTGACGCTTAGCGATCTTTATTGTCGGTTGCTCAAACGGGAACCAAC
Organism: Planctomycetota bacterium; assembly: GCA_039027135.1. Lineage (GTDB taxonomy): Bacteria > Planctomycetota > Planctomycetia > Pirellulales > Pirellulaceae > Rubripirellula. The sequence continues at coordinate 1,170 of JBCCKZ010000668.1, read as the reverse complement.
CGAGCGGCAAGCGATGAAAGTCCTGTACGGCGGTACGCTCTTCTGGGGAATTGCCGGGACACTCCTTGCTATCGCAATGATTCGCGTCAAGAGTGTTCTCGATGCTTGGTGGGAAATGTCAGGTGTGATCAGCGGTGGAATGCTTGGCCTGTTCTTGCTTGGCATCGTTAGCAAACGGATTACCAATCATGCCGCAGGGATCGGTGTGATTGTTGGCGTCGCGATCATTAGCTGGCTCACATTCTCGCCGAAGCTGGATCAACTACCTGGTTCATTGCAGAACCCGATGCACTCTTTTCTGACGGTGTTTCTCGGAACATTTGCGATCACCGTTGCGGGCTTCATAGCTTCGGCCCTCATTCATAAACCTGAACCACAGGAAGGATCGAGGAGTGAATGAATCAATAGCCACATCGGTGATTGATGGTCGATCTACCGCGACTTTCGAGTCTTTTATTATGGCAGTCGCTACCGCACTCACATTATCTAACATTGCGATTGCTAATCCTGCTGGTCCTACAAACGCTCCACCTCCCAACATCGTTCTTATTCTTGCCGATGATTTGGCTTGGAAAGACTTGGCGTGCTACGGGCACCCTTGGCACGAAACACCCCACATTGATCGACTAGCTTCGCAAGGAATTCGATTTACCAATGCCTATGCATCGGCCCCTATCTGTTCAGCTTCACGTGCCAGTCTTCTCACCGGAAAAACGACAGCTCGTTTGGGCTTTGAGTTTGTCACGAAAAACAAACCTGGTTTTCAACAACTTGATGTCGAAACACCGCTTCGGGCGCCGCCAATTACGCTTAATCTTGCACTTAGCGAGACAACAATCGCGGAGACACTTGCAAGTGCTGGCTACGCAACCGCATTCTTTGGAAAGTGGCATCTAAACACGCACCACAAACGGTACCTTGGCTGGAGCCCGACTCACGGACCTCACAAGCAGGGATTTCAATTGGCCACCGAAGACTTTGGCAATCACCCCTACGCATGGAGACAAAAACCGGCAAAGCCGCTTACCCAACCGGGTAGTTTTCCAAAAGACTCTCTTGTTAATCAGGCCTGCGACTACCTAAAGCAGCCTGGCAAAAAACCACACTTCGCAATGGTCTCGCATTTCTATGTCCACACGCCCGTAAAGACACCATGTGCCTGGCTGATAG
>JBCCKZ010000667.1:0-3720 GCA_039027135.1 Planctomycetota bacterium | reverse complement strand
TTGGTCGCCATGCCGACCGCAATGCCGGTCGCACCGTTGACCAGCAGGTTAGGGATTCTTGAAGGGAGAACGACCGGCTCTTCCCGTGTGCCGTCATAATTCGCTTTGAAAGGAACCGTTCTTGTCGCTAGATCACTGAGGATCTCGCTGGAGATCTGCGTCAGGCGACATTCGGTATATCGCATGGCGGCGGCATTATCACCATCGACCGATCCAAAATTCCCACTTCCGTCAACTAGTGGGATTCGCATTGCGAACGGCTGAGCGATTCGAACCAGCGCGTCGTAAATTGAACTATCGCCATGAGGGTGGTACTTACCCATGACGTCACCAACGACGGTCGCGCATTTCCGGTGTTTGGCTGTATGGAAAAGTCGAGAGTTGCCCATCACGTAGAGAATACGACGTTGAACGGGTTTCATTCCGTCACGAACATCGGGGAGTGCTCGACTGGTGATGACTGAGAGTGAATAATTCAAATAGCGGGATTGAGCAGCAAGTCGCAGCGGGATTGCCGTAAGCGTGTCGAAATCATCGCCATCAAAATCTTCGAGAATTGCACCGGTCTTCGACGAGCCGTTTTTGCTTCGCGAAGACCTAGTTGAATTCTTCGGGGCCCGAGTTGTAGTTTTCTTCGTCGCTTTCTTTTTGCTACTGGGACGGCGTTTCGCCACGGTCTTGCCTTGGGTCAGGGGCGTGTATCAGTATTAGGGGCGGCATATCGAAATGCCTAACGGGGGCATCGATCGCAAGCCGTCGTCAATTGAGTGGCCGGCGGCCAAAAACCGCATTTTTGCTCCCGCTGTACGGCGAAGTCCAGCTGGAAGGCTTGTGCGATTCATCGTGAGTATAGCAATCGCCATGTTTCCCTCACAGACGGTTTTTCGGCTGCTGCGGCTTGTGCAGCAAGGCATGGGACTTTGTGGGCCGCGTTCATCAATTCTGCTCAAAGCACTAAGGATCTGAACCGATTCTCCCAACACACTTCGGTGCGGGAGGCACCGGATGCCAATGTACAAAGGAATGCAAAATGATCCAAAAAACCTTCGTCGCGATCTGTTGCTTGGTCGCTGTTGCCCTCGTTTCTCAGGAAAGCTCTGCACAAACTAGCCAAGGAAGCTTGCCGAACTATTTGTTCTCGCAATACACAACGCAGGGTGCAGCAAGTACAGCAACTGCAGCGATGTACCCCGCTCCCCACGCGGTTCCGCGCAATGTGGGTGCGTCTTGGTACACGTATCAACCGCTCATGCCGCACGAGATGATGTATCCGCACTCTCGTAATTACTTCAACTATTACAACGACTCAAGCTACTACGGTGGTTGCGGATCGTTAAATATCACTTCCGTTCGCTGGCAAAACAGCTGCAGTGGACTCGCACCGCTGCCGTTCTCAAATCAAAGGCTACAGAAGCTCAAGTACAACTTGGCGAAGCGCGCTTACTGCATCGGTGGCGATTGCGACGACGCCGTTCCGACAACTGGCTGCTCGACTTGCGGCCAGTAGTTTAGTACATCAAAAGAAAATCTATTAATAAGCAGGTATCAGGATCATGACGCGAAACATTTTGACACTAACAATCGGGGTCGCTGCGTGTGCATTGATGGCAACGCCATCGCTTGAAGCGCAGTGCTCTGATTGTGGAACAAGTGCGGGTGGACGGCTGGGAAGGTTGACGGGGCGTGTTGTGCGACCTGTAGGATCTGGAGCCGTCATTGGTAAGTTGGGTTCGGCTGTCGGGTCCCGAACTTCCCTTGCTCCGATCGCCACCGTAAGGGCTGCTGCTCGAGATAACTTTACACCTCATCGCGCATATACTTATAGTCGAACAGGACAGGCGGCCACCGCAATCGATGCTTGGAATCAAAGTGAGCAAGACGTCTACGCTTGGCACGGAGGGTATCAGAACTGGCGCTGGGGTACACCGACGGCGTTGGTCGTTCCTCCAACCGCTTCGTATATGACTTCCTACGCTTGGGGAGTAGGCCAGACTCGCACCACCCCAATCCATCACCAATTTGGACGCGGCAACGCCGCGATGGTTGGTGGCGGCAATGGTGGACAAGGGTTTAGCTGGACGCCGTATTGGCCATCTAGTACCGATCAATTCGGCATCTATCCCGTGCGATCACCTTGGTAATGGAAACTGCGTTAAGGCTGACCATCCTTCTAGTTTGATGTTTACAAGAACGCCCGACAGAATCAAAGCTGTCGGGCGTTTTCTAATTCGTTGCATGAAAGAAAGCAGGAACGATCGGCGAACGATGTAAAAAAGAACTCTCGACCAATCGCTTCGTCCTTCATCAAAAAGCAAACTCGTAGCCGAAGTAACCTCCGTGCAGAATTAGTTCGTCATCGGATACGGGGACTAGCAGCATGTTATCGGTAAAGTCAGACGCGATTTGGTTACTTGCAAATGCAACGTCTGAGAAATACATGATTCGATAGCCAATGTGCACTCGCGATTGGTTTGAAGTCATGTAGGAAACGCTCAGATCCGCTTCGCCAAAGAGAGAATTAACGTTCTTTTCGGTTTCAAAATTGTAGTTTTGACCAGATAGATCGCCGCCAGCAATCAAAGGATTGGTTATCGCTCCAGTTGTACGATCCGTGTAATCCACTCGCTGCTGTGATCTGATTTGATTGTAGAGAATGCCGCCCTTGCTGCCTGCGTGCAGCATGAAACGCTTTCCAAGTCGATAGCCAAGGCGAGACCCGACTTGGATGCCGAGCATTTGATTCTCGACGCTCGAGAGGTAATTTGCCGTGAATGGATTTGCGACGCCACCATCGGGGATGTTGTTCGCTTGGTAGAGAAGAGACTCGTCGAACTGGAGATAGCGGAACCCGAACGAAACATCGCTGGTCGCGGACAGAAATCGAGGTCCTGTGTTTCGTAGCAAGTTGATCTCGAGGTTTTGGAGTTCCGTATCCCGGGCGAGCGTGTGGTAATCCGAAGCATTGAAGACGTCTTCTGCCGACGGCCCGACGACCGTCGCGGTCGGGCCAGTTCCAGAAGTCGTCGCGCCAAGTTGCGAAAGTCCGGTGAGCGCCGTCATGGGAGTGATCCCAAGATCAGTCGTTTCATCATCGGGATAAATCGCAAAGTAGCGGGCCTCCCAGCCTAAGCCAGATCTGCGGCGTCGCGCGAAGTTTACGTCAAAGCCACCGCTAAGGTCGTTGCCGTTGTTCCCTGAGGAGAGCATTGCCCCTGCGCCGTTAGTGGCAAAGTTGACGTCACGGCCAAGGTCGCGATCAAACAAGATTCCTGAAATTCCCGCCGAAGTATGGACGCGATTAGAGGTTCTCATCGGCGCAGAAGTCGGAGTCACAACCGTGAACGGTTCAGCTGCTGTCCCGATAACATGCTGTTCCAGAATCACCGGTTCAGGATCAACGATAATGCAGTCGTTCAGAACTAATTCGGGTTCCGCGAGTTGAGTAGCCACCTCGCTATGCGTTTCGTCAGTCTCAGCGTTTGTCAGGCTGTCTGCAATAAATTCCCTAATCGGCTGAGCTGTGTCTACTACCTTTGGTGGAACAGGATGAACAAACTTCTCTTCCAGTGGTTGGAATCCGCTCTGATTATCACTTGGCGAGTCCAGTTTGACGGGTCCTCCTTGAACTTCAAATTCGATTCCCTTCTCCTCAGTGATCGTGGCTTTGGGCGAATTTGGGTGAACGAACCCCACTTCCAGAGGTTTGAACCCTCCATGATC
>JBCCKZ010000666.1:0-3722 GCA_039027135.1 Planctomycetota bacterium | reverse complement strand
GCGAACGGTGGGAGCTAGGGGCCTCGCCGGGTCCGGTGTGCTGCTTGATCCTGAGCAAGCCCGTGAGGATTTGGAGCCCTATAGTCGAATGGCTGGTGGAATGGTCAAAGATGCAATGACGGAAGCGGACATCGATCTAAGCGGGAAGCCGGAGAGGATCATTATGATTCGGTGCACCTCATGCGATGCTCTTTGCCAAGAGTCCGCCAACTTCTGCCAGCAATGCGGCGCGAAACTCTAACGAAGAAATTGCCTGGCTCACCCAGCTTCAATTACTCGAACAAAATCGCTTCAATGGAATCACAGTCTAGAATCACGATCTTGTTCAATGCTTTGCTAATTCTCTATTCGGCGGGCTACGGAGTCACTGCCTTCGCGTTTTGTAATCAAGCCAGAAAGATTTGCATTCAAGGCCTGGTACTCACATCGCTAGTCGATTTCCTTCGATACCTTGTGTTCATGTCCGTGTCAGCATGGTTTGTGCGAGATGTTTGGAATCGTCTTTTCGCAGACATCTTTGAATTGCGATTCGTTGCGCACCGCGAAGCGATTACGATAGTCGCTCTTTTGGGTGTTTTGATTGCGTAACCGGTGAGCGGGTAAGGGCTATGGACGATCAGGGTATCCGACGATCACCAAGGCAAACACGTTATTCTGGCGGTCAAGACGGCATCTTGGATTGTTGCGTCGCCTATAACCAATACGGCGGTTATTGCGTGCCTCTTTCGGCAATCAAGAGGCCTGCGGTTCAAAAAATATTAGAAGGCGAAGTTTACGAGCCGGACACGATCGCTTTCATGAGAGAACATGGTCGCGGTGGAGATATCGTTCATGCGGGAACGTTCTTTGGCGATTTTCTTCCCGCTATCTCGCATGCTTGTGATGACGAATCGATTGTTTGGGCATTAGAGCCCAATCCACACAGCTTTCGTTGTGCTCAGGCGACCGTAGCCATTAATGGACTATCGAACATCAAGCTAGCCAACGCGGGACTAGGTAGTCAAAGAGAAGAACTTCCCTTTCAAATCTTTGATCAGCAAGGCACTTCGCTGGGTGGGTTAAGTCAGTTTGTTAAAGGGGGAAATGCCTCAAGAGATGACTGTGTGATGGCTTCGGTTGTGAGGATGGATGATTTGATTCCGCCATCGCGACGAGTTGGCATTATCCAATTGGATGTGGAAGGATATGAGGAGCAATCGCTCATGGGTGCCATCGAGACCATTCGTCGATGTCGTCCTATCTTGATTCTCGAGACAGAGATTTCTGAGTTTTGGCTCAGAGCGACATTGCCGGGTATCGTTTACCGATCGATGACCAAGCTGCATACAAACACTGTCTATTTTCCAGCAGAATGAAAGTAGTGCAGAGATCAGTGCGGATGCGACCAGTGCGGATGCGGAGTGTTCCGTGGGCTTAGGCAAGAGCGCACTGATCAAGCGACTGGAGTCTTACTGGAAAATGGAGTTGGCTAGTGTCTTCCTAATTCCGGGTGTTTGTCTGTTCCTTTGTGGTCTCACGGGAACTTGGATAGGGTTATTTGGCTGCGCGGGCCTCCTTGTGATGTGTGTGTTGTTAGCCATTGGCGCTGGTTATTGGCGTGCGAAAACGCTGCAGCTCCGCGGAGACACGAAGCCATTGAAGCGTCTCTTGTTCTACGCGAGTGTCCTTCACTTGCCACTGCTAGTCATGTTGATCGGTTTGGCCTTGGCTTGCGCTGTGGATTTTGTGATCTATCCGATTGCGAGAAATACCGGCGAACGAGTCGTTGCAATGATGGCTTCGATGCTGGCTTTGCTGGAATACGTTAACTATTACCAGATTCAGCTTCAGCACTTCGATCACATGCCGGATTTCAGGCGTTTGTTGTCAGGCAATGGATTCCGTCGATCTAAGATGCGTTTAGACCTGCAGCGTCAAGCGTAACACTTGTGTTTACTGGAAGAGTCCGTTGTGAGCCTGCAGAGACGGAGTCGCAGTGCTTGCGGTAGTAATGCTGTTGCTTCTCAAGCGGCAATGGTCTGGGGCTCCTCGCTCTTAGACTTCCAAAGATCCGTGATTCTCTCATGCACGAGTCTTTTCGTGTCAGTTTGCCCAATGATTGATTCCAGTATTTGTGCGCTTGAGTTAATTGATGGAGCGTCGATTGCAGTCGCTTGGATCTGCAGAACACAGTTGTTTGGATGGCGAAGTATTTTTGTCGCGTTGGAACCTGAGAGTCTCGTTATCGAGCGACGGGAAAGACGTTCAGTCATCACGCCCATTAAGACTCCCAGTTGAGTGAGACGTTCGATCTGTTTGGTTGATGCACGAAGCGACAAGCACTCATCAGCCCCAAGTAAGATGCACTTCAAGCCGATTCGGCGAATTGACTCAACAATCGGGACAAGAGAAAAAGAAGTATCCGGTCGAAGGCGAATCACCGCGTACCGACGATTGAGCCGATTTCCAAGAATGGCCGAACGGGTCACTTGTTCGAGTGTGTCTGCGTTGAGATCTACATGGATAGCCGGACGCAAGTTCATCGGCATACCCAAACGCCTTAGCATGGTTTCAAAGTCGCAAAGCCGGCGATTCATCTCGCCGTATTCTTCAAGCGATGCCGATACAACCAGACTCTGAAATCCGCGTTCAAAGCAGTTTGACGCAATCTCCAGTGACCGTTGCCAGTCGATGGCACCGCGGAGGTAATGAGCAATCAGGTCATCGCAGATAGCTGATGCCGACTCGCCGTGAATCGTTTTATCCTCGAGCGTGACTCGAGGATTGGTTCGAAAAATGCCCACGTCAGTGCCTCCATATCAACTGATCTGGGCTGAGGAAAACCGAACCCGGCGCGTGAGCGAGGGACGAAATGCAGTCCCTCGCTCGCGCTTTGGGTAAGGAGCACGGCAACTATCAAACTCGCCATGTCAGTCCCAGGTGATTAGCGGTGGCAGCACGAAATGGGCCAAAGACGCTTGATTGGGTTTCACAGGTGGGTTTGCAGCAATCTGCCTGCCTTTGAGGCGGCCGTTCGGGGAACAGCCAGCCAAAACTGTCTTCGATACCGCCGGCCAACCGGTTACAATACTTCCCGGTTTGGCGTTGTTTCAGCGTCATGCCGTGCCATTTGCCTATTTTTTGGGCGAAGGTACCCCACCTGCTCTCATTCCCACCTATGTCCATACGGCTCCCAATTGTCGTCGTTTTGGCCCTGTTCGGTCTCGTAAGGATCGAGGCCGTTGCTGACGAGCGGCTGGACTTTTTCGAATCTAAGATCCGGCCGCTGTTGGTCGAACACTGCTACGAGTGTCATAGTCACGAGGCGGATGACAACGCAGGAGGTTTGTACTTGGATTCCGCGGTGGCCCTGGCGAAGGGAGGCATTGGTGGACCCGCGGTTGACTCGACTCATCCCGAGAAGAGTTTGCTTTTGGAGGTGGTTCGCTACGAAAGCGATATTCAGATGCCCCCCGATGGCAAGCTTGATGACGAACAGATCGCTGCACTGGAGAAGTGGATTGTCGATGGAGCGTTTGATCCTCGAGAATCGCCGCTCGTAGGTTCATCGAATTCCGATGAAGAGACAGCCACTAATGCGGATGATCACTGGGCATTTGATTTACCCCAAAGACCTCAGGTTGTTAGTGAAGACGTTGGTGTTTGCGAGGACGATCCCATTGATCGTTGGACCGCGGTCACCGCGAAAGCCAATGAAGTGCCGATTGCAGACTCTGTTGATG
>JBCCKZ010000665.1:0-3723 GCA_039027135.1 Planctomycetota bacterium | reverse complement strand
CATTGAAAATCTTCGCATGGAAAACACTGTGCTGGCTTGGCTATTACGAGGACTTGGTCTGATCTTGTGCGGCGTCGGAATCCTTTTGGTCCTTGCACCAATCCAAAAACTCTTCTCATGGATACCGATTCTTGGAACGCTCACAGGTGGCCTCATGACGTTGGCGGCCGGCTTGTTAGCCATCACGCTCTCTTTGATCACGATCTCCGTCGCTTGGATCGCCGTTCGCCCATTCCTAGCAATCTCTTTGCTTGTCGTTGCGGGAGCAGCAATCTATCTCGTTGCAAAAATCAGAAGACCCAAGCAAAGTGAACTTCCACAAGCCTCGCCCGCAGACGACGCACCGATACTGTTGACAGACGACATGTTGGTCATGTGAAAAGGGTCGGCTGTTCGGGCCACGATTGCACTCATGCCACCGCTCAACAAAGACGGCATTTGCCTCAATCGGCCTATAATAAGTGGACGCAATGCGATGCAGCCATCATCCAGTGATGAGCATTCGTGAGTTGCACTTGAAGCTACCCTGTTCGGAGGCCGAAGCATGATCATTGGAGTACCGACTGAAGTCAAAACCGATGAGTACCGGGTTGCAATACTTCCGGTGGGCGTTGAAGAGCTCGTCCGCCGTGGACATCAAGTCATCATCCAGGCAGGTGCCGGGCTCGGCTCAGGCTTAGCCGATCATGACTACCTGCGAGCTGGTGCCGAGCTTGTGTCATCAAACGTCGATGTGTTTGCCCAAGCGGACTTGATTGTGAAAGTCAAAGAACCGCAGCCGGAAGAGTACGCGCACATCAATAACGGCCAAATGGTGCTGACGTACTTCCACTTTGCGGCAAGCCAAACGCTCACCGAAGCCATGCTTGCCAGCGGAGCAACCTGTCTGGCCTATGAGACACTTCGCGACAACAACGGTCGCTTGCCTTTGCTCACACCGATGAGCGAAGTTGCCGGACGGATGAGCATTCAGGAAGGTGCGAAATACCTTGAGAAACCGCAAATGGGCCGCGGTATCCTGCTTGGTGGCGTTCCCGGAGTCGCTCCCGCTCACATCACTATCCTCGGCGGAGGCGTGGTGGGCGCGAACGCGGCACGCATCGCCGCCGGTTTCCAAGCCGATGTTTCCATATTGGATACCAACTTGGATCGACTGAGGTATCTCGATGACGTGATGCCGGCGAACGTGAATTGCCTGTTCAGCGATCGACACACGATCCTTGAGCAAATTCAACGGGCCGATCTAGTCATCGGTTCGGTGCTGATTCCGGGTGCCAAAGCTCCGCAACTGGTTCGGGCGGAAGACTTGCAGCAAATGAAGGCGGGTAGTGTCGTGATCGATGTTGCGGTTGACCAAGGCGGTTGCATCGAAACGAGCCGCCCGACGACTCATCGTGAACCGACTTTCATCATCGACGAAGTGGTTCACTACTGTGTTGCCAACATGCCCGGCGCAGTAGGTCGCACCAGCACCTACGCGCTTTGCAATGCAACCCTGCGATGGATTCTCGACCTGGTTGAAATGAAACCAAAAGACGTGTTATCCAGCGATGGGCCTCTTCGAGAATCAGTCAACATCCACAACGGCAAAATCATCCACGAAGGCGTCGCGACGGCATTTGCCAATGCGGATTGAGACAGAGCTTTCAGACCAAAGCCATTTGGTGAGCCTGGGCCGATTGCGGCGCAGCCGCGGAGGCACCGGGGCCGAGCCGCCGTGAAAAATATTTTCTTGCGAAGCCAATATCTCACAGAAACGCGTCCTTGCCCGGCCCCTTCATTCGCTGCGTTCATATCCGGGTCACGGCTCACCGCAGTGAGGCAACTTGTGTCGATACCCATACCCGCGTCCATAGGAGGGCGCAGAAGGGCTCATCCAGCCAACTAGGCCGTTTGAGCCTCGCGTTTCTGTCCCGCGAAGCGAACCAGAGCATCTGCAATTACAAACGCCATCTGACTTGCAAAGAAGCAGGTCAACCAAACCATCGTGCCTTCGGTGAAACCATAGCTGTGCAAACCAATTCCCAGCTCATTCGTGCCGAACATGCTCCAGGCGGTCACGATGTTCCCAATGATCGCAAGATTCGCAAATCCACGACCCTTGATCATGCCATCCCAACGAGCGTGCAAGAGCAATGCGTTCCAGATGACGATCAACAACGCGCCGTTCTCTTTGGGATCCCAACCCCAGAACCGACCCCAGGAATCATCAGCCCAGAGTCCGCCTAGCACCGTACCCACGAAGCTAAACAGAATCCCGAAACAAGCGGCGCCATAGCAGCAACGATAAAGGTCTTTGAGTCTGGTATCCGAACTTCCGATCCAGCCAGCGATGATATAACCAATTCCAAAGAATCCGCCGACCATGGTTGCGACGTATCCGAGCGTCACTGTGATGACGTGCGTCGCGAGCCAGAACTGGGTATCTAAAACGGCCTGAAGCACCGGCATCGTGTCACCCTTGTCGAGCCCATAAGCCACCAACAGGCTCAGCACACCGGTAAAAGAAGCCAACAAATTACCGATCCCGTATCGATAAAATCGCTCTACGATCAAACCGAAAACCACCATGCCCCAGCCGATAAAAACAGCCGCTGAGTAAAGATTGATGACCGGAGCACGCCCCGTGATCAACATTCGACACACTAGCGAAGTCGTGTGAATCGCCAGTGCGATGAGGAGCGTCGCCCAAACGGCTCGCCTCAATGGAGCTCGCTGAGCCATGAAGTAAATCAATCCGAAAACCATGGCTCCGAGATACAAAATCATCGCCACGGTCGTTGGTGATCGATCGGTCGTCCAGCGTTCCAAAGCGATGGTTGTCGAGCTCAATGCCGGAATCTCGCGTTCGCCTGTTGATTCCAAGATAGCATCGACTGATTGGTTGAACTGCGCCGGATCATCCGTCGCGTAGGCGTTAAGCATCTCGCTGAAACCTTCTATAACCGGAGGCATCTCGCTGGCACCATCGAGCTGACCCCGCCGAGCCTGTCCAACGATGTGATTGAAGAACGCAGATGAAAATGGTTTCCAACGCGGATCATCAACTTGCATCTGGATTTCGACATCTGTCGGCGGAACGATGGCAGCGGCGCTAGACTCGGCAACCACTTGCATGTCCCGCGCCAACATCGCGAAGGCCTGCTCACTTCCACCTCGGGGCGTCGGGAGTCCAAACGCCATCATCACCTGTCTGAACGTGTTCAACCGACCATTCAGCTCAACCATCTTTCGCTCGGTGAATGTGAAGTCCTTCACACTCTTAAACTCTAATGGTGCAATAATCTCTCGGACTCGCTCCCGATTGCGATCGATTTCAGCGTAGGAATAAAACTTCTTTTTGGTGGGCAGATCAAGTTCGCTGCGAATCACTTCGGCATCGATTCGGAACATCGGAAGATCAAATATCTCTGGCCTAGCAATCGCGACCTCCATCAACCATTGCAGTGCCGTCAGTTTCGACTTGCCGCCAGCACGCTCGATGATTTCCTTGGGAGCGGCACCAATCCCTGTCGACTCTTTGTACTCTTCGTACAGAGGAAGCTTCGTCCGGTTCGACACCGTCTGCAAAGCGATGCGAGCATAAGCATCAAGAGGCATAAGGCGACCACCGAATTGTGTCGGGATCTGACCAGCCGCGTAGTAATCGAAATTGGCGCCCCGCTGGCTCGGACGCAGACGATGCTTGACCGAATCCCAGGGAACGAGTCCGTAAACGGCGAT
>JBCCKZ010000664.1:0-3723 GCA_039027135.1 Planctomycetota bacterium | reverse complement strand
ATTCGGCTCGTTACCTTCCTTCCACTTGATATTGCATCCCAGGGAAGGCTGTTGGTCTTTGGTGGGCGATTGACCTGCGATCACAGCGTCCGTAGCGGTCCTCAAGTCTTCACCCGTGACTGGCATGTCGCCGTCAGGACGACTCGAATCCAATTGCCCTCGATAAGCAAGCTTTTGCTCACCATCAAACACGAAGAAATCTGGCGTGCAAGCAGCCGAGTAGGCGATCGCAACGCCCTGATCTTCGTCCAGTAGATAGGGGAATGAGTAACCTCTTGAGGCCTTCTCTTCGACCATCTTCTCCATGGAGTCAGCTGGATACTTCTCAACGTCGTTGCTACTGATCGCGACGACGGCAGCACCCTTGGCCTCATAGTCATCCGCAAACCGCTTTAACTCGTCGGCAACGTGTTTGACGAAGGGACAGTGGTTGCACATGAATATGACAACCAGAGCTTTCGCCTCTTTAAAATCAGCTAATGAAACGGTCGTGCCGTCCGTCGATGGCAAGGAAAAGTCGGGTGCGGAAGTACCGAGAGGCAGCATGGTGGAAAGAGTGCGGACCATAAAAGCAAAAACGTAAAAGGGAGTTGGATTTCGATCGTATGATAGCCATCTCGGCTAGCGAGCAATTTGTTAAATCACCTGGTTCATTGGCATCCAATTCATCGAGCCCATTGCGATTGGATTCTGCTGAAGTGATATCAATTTCCTGGAGGAATGCTGAACTTCAAGATCAAATTTGTGCAGACTCGCATGCCGAGAGAGTTTCGGCCACTCAGGGCTAGAGACAGCAAGACGTGAAAGTCGTCCTAGCTCTTGAGTTGGTCCAAGAGGCGACCCGGACTACCCATGGCATGATATCCATTGTCGACGTGAAGGATGTCACCCGAAATTCCCTGTGATAGATCCGATAGCAGAAAGGCGCCGGTTTTGCCCACCTCGGCTTGAGTCACGTTTTCGCCCATCGGCGCCACATGCTCATACATTTGAAGCATCTCTTTTACTCCCGCACCGACACCCGCCAGGGTCGCAATCGGTCCAGCCGACAAAGCGTTGATGCGAACTTTCTGAGCCCCCAGGTCGAAGGCAAGATACTTCACGGCTGAATCCAAGGCCGCCTTGCAAATACCCATCACGTTGTAGCCTGGCACGCACTTCTCGCCACCGAAATAGGTCATCGTCGCCACCGCCGCTCGATCGTTCAAAAACGGTTTGGCGTGATTACAAACCGACAGCAGCGAATAGACGCTAATGTCCATTGCCAATTTGAATCCATCTCGAGACGTTTCAATCGTGTCTCGCTTGAGATCTTGGATGTCAGCGAAGGCGATCGAGTGCAAGAGGAAATCAATCTTGCCAAAGGTATCACCCACATCGGCAAACACGCGCGCGATGTCTTCGTCCTTCTGAGCATCCATTGGAACGAGGAACTTGGCTTGCTCATACTTGTCGGTCAGATTCGAGACCCGACGTCGATTCCTTTGTCGCTCATCATCCGGGCGGTCCGGCAGATGGGTGAAACCACATTCCCCACCAGCTTCCATAATCTCTTTAGCGATAGCCCAAGCGATCGATCGATCGTTGGCCACACCGATGATTAGCCCTTTTTTCCCCTGAAAATTCATGATGCAAGCTTTGGAATGGTCGTCTGCCAATGGAATTGCCAATATGTAAGGATATCGGAGATTGGAAACAGCGAGAATGCCACCAGCCACCAGCCCTACCGATTTACCAACCGCCGAGGTGATCGAAGCCCTCGTCGCGGCCGCACGTGAAAGTGGCTCGGACGGACTCGCCTCTTTTTGTGCCGAGCTCCTAATCGTCCCTTCGGTCGCCGGAGTTGCTGATTTTCTTGCCAGTCCGAGCGGATGGCTGCTTAATCGCGAAACCGGAGACGTTTTGGCCGATTCATCGACGATGGATTGGATCGCTGAGGTCGCCGACCGCAAGCCCTTTTCTCGTGGGCCATTTCATATTCGAAAGACTGATGCCGGGGGCGCCATCGCCGTTTCGGACGGAAGTCGAATCCTGGCTGTATTCGGCGACTCGCCGCTAGTTGGCTCACCCTTCCAAGCTTTCATCACTTCGGCGATTGAAACGGCACTGCGGATATCTCGTCGGGACGAAATTGAATCGATTTTGAGCGATCGTGTCGGGCACCTTGAGGCTGTGCTTAAGTGGGCTTCTCAGTGGCAGACCATCGACGATGACCAGAAACTTCTCGAGGCCATCTCGGAGGCGGCGACCGAGAGTCTTATTTGCGAACGTGCCAGCATTTTTCTCTGGAATCGACGTCGCGGAAAACTCGTCGCAAAAACCGCAATCGGGGTCGATCAGAGTGTGCAAACCTTTGAGGTCGATGATGATGCGGGAGTCGTGGGTGAGGTTCTAGCAACCGGCGAGGCTCAGATCTGGAATTCCAAGGATGATGATCCGGCGCGAATCAATCGACGCGTTGACGAGCAACTCTCGTTCGAAACCCGCTCGCTCGTTGCCGTCCCCATGCGTGACTCGCGCGGCAAATTGGTGGGCGTCTTTGAAGTGATCAATGCAATTGATCACGACTTTCGAAACATCGACGCCCAAAAGCTTTCTGACCTCGCGATGCACGCGGCTGTCGCCATTGGTGGTCAACAAACTCGCCGGAAGCTCGTCAATCAACGAGACCGCTTAATCGATGACGCGGCTTCGGCATCTCCACTCATTGGCAAGAGCGAGCCTGTCGAGCTGATTCGTTCACAGATCACGAGAATTGCCAACACGGATTTGAGCGTGCTGATTCTCGGCGAGAACGGTACCGGTAAAGAAGTCATTGCAAAATCGATCCACTACCAAAGTGAACGTCGAGCTGGCCCTTTCATCGCGGTCAATTGCGCCGCGCTGGTTGAAACGATACTGGAAAGCGAACTGTTCGGCCACGAACAAGGCGCCTTCACCGACGCATCGCAAACGCGTGCGGGACAATTCGAAGCGGCCACCGGCGGAACACTCTTGCTGGATGAGATCGGCGACATGAGTCTTTCTGGTCAAGCGAAGCTGCTTCGAGTGCTTGAAGAGAAAGTTGTCGTTCGTGTCGGTGGCTCGAGACCTATTCCCGTGGATGTTCGCGTCTTGGCAGCGACCAACCAGCCGCTCGAACGATTGATTGCCGAGAAGCGATTCCGGCAGGATCTTTATTTTCGCCTCAATGTGGTCGCTCTGAATCTTCCTCCTCTACACGAACGCGGGGATGACGTGATTTTGTTGGCCGAGCACTTCCTCCGTCAATTCGCCACTCAATCAGGCCGTCCTGACTTGGAACTCGGTAAAGACGCTCGCGACGCGCTGCTCGGTCATACCTGGCCGGGCAATGTCAGAGAGCTTCGCAACACAATCGAGCGAGTTTGCTACCTCAGTCAAACCGACATCATATCCAAGGATGATTTGACACTGAGTGATCGCCAACGAGCATCGGCGGAACCAGAATCCTCGCACGCTTTGCAAGTGATTGATGAGCCGCTCGGGGAAGCCACCCGGCTGTTTCAAATCAGCCATATCCAACAAGCGATCGATGCCAATGACGGCAATATGACGGCTGCCGCAAAACAGCTGGGTCTGCATCGCTCGAATCTCTACCGCAAGATGGGCCAGCTTGGGATGGAAACGTCCGAATAGAGGCCATCAGCGCTTTCTTTACACCCGATCCACGAAGCTCAGCCGAAACACGCTAGCGTCCGGTTT
>JBCCKZ010000663.1:0-3729 GCA_039027135.1 Planctomycetota bacterium | reverse complement strand
GATCATGCAAGTGGTACGCAAAGTCGATGAGCTGTTGTCCAAGGAGCCACTGATTGGGAGTGCCGTTTCAATTAAGAGCATCGTTGATGCACTTCCCGGCGATGGACCAGCAGAGAATCGAATGTCAATGCTTGATCTACTAATCCCTGCATTCAAGCGGGTCTTCTACGAGCCCGAGTATCGCTATACAAAGATGATTTTTCGCGTCCAAGATTTGGGGATTTCAAGTTACAACCCAGTTTTCAATCGAATGCTCGCAGGGTTTGACGCAATTATGTCTGAGCATCCAAACTTCAAGCTCGAAGCAGGTGGACGTGCATTCAATCGCTGGGAAAATCTGTACAAGATCGTCGTCGATCTGGCCTTGAGTCTTGGAACTGCGTCGCTGATTATCTTTGCCGTGTTGGCAATCGTTTATCGTTCATTGCGAATCGGCTTAATTTCTTTCGTGCCAAATTTGTTTCCATTAGCATTCGCCGGACTGTTTTTAGTGGTAACTGGGCAGTCACTTGAAGTTGTCGCTGTTTGTGCGTTCACGGTGTGCCTTGGCATTGCGGTAGACGATACCATTCACTTTTTGACACGATTTGAAGAAGAACGTGCCGATGGCAAAAGCGAGGACGTGGCGATTCGCAATGCATTCACGGGCGTTGGTACAGCTTTAATTATGACAACCGTGATTTTGGTTTCTGGATTTGCAACTGTTTTGATGAGCGATTCTAGAGATCACTTTATCTTTGCTTCGATGGGGTCGATAACAATTGCCGCAGCGCTCTTTGCCGACCTTGTTTTTCTGCCGGCACTGTTGTCACGATTTGTTCCGCGGGTAGCAAGTGAAGATTCTCGCGTTTGAATTCTTGAGCGGCGGTGGCGTTGCAAAGCAGCTTGATCTGGATTGTTCAATGGTCAGGTTCCAGCGGCAAGGAAGTTCGATGCTGGAATCGGTATGCAGGGATTTTCTTTTGCTCGGGCACGAGGTGATTCTACCACTGGACAGTCGGCTGGAGCTTGAAGTCGCGAACTACTGCAGCCGTGTTGCAGTTGACGACGAATCGAATCTGGACGACGTGCTATGTGATGCAGCCGGTACGGCCGATGCGATCCTTGTGATTTGCCCGGAGTCCGGTGGATGCCTTTTGCGTTATTTGCAGTTGCTCGATCCATGGTCGGAGAAGCTTGTTAGTCCCGATTCCGAGTTCGTGAAATTAACAGCAGACAAATGGCGTTGCTTTCAGTGGCTTCAACAACGTGGAGTGCCCTGCCCTAGAACTTTTCAAGCCTCAGATGGCTCGCTATGTCAAGAGATTTGTGAAAACTTCAAGCTTCCTGTTGTTGTTAAGCCAAATGATGGAGCGGGCAGTGAAGGCGTTAGACTGATTTCAAACCGCAAGCAATTGTCGTCAGCCAGTGTTGGCGAGATCGTCCAGGAATATATTGTCGGTATTCCGGTGAGTGTTTCGTTGATTACCAGTCGCAATGCTGACATTCATTTCTGTGAGCCGGGAGAGCAAATTTTTGCATCATATCCCCTTGGTCCCCATGTCAGGACTCGGTATCCTATTTCCCCATACCTCCAAATCCGTGCAAAGAAGCTTGCCCGTCAAGTAAGTGACGCACTGCCGCGAACACGCGGGTACTTCGGAATCGATATGGTTCTTGCAGAAGATGAGAATCGTGATGTCGTTATCGAAGTTAATCCAAGGCTGACAACTTCATATTGTGAGCTGCGATGTAGGAGTGAGATAAATCTGGCTGCGGAAATGTTGAAATGACACGTGGCTTAGCGTTGCTCAAGAACCTTCACAATAACGTCGCCCGTGATGCGAGCCATCACGTCCGAATTGCGATGCTGAAAAACAGACGCTTGACCTCGTTGACCTAACTCATGCCGAAGCTGAGTGTCGTGAATCAAAACGTCAAGCGCGCCGGCAAGAGCTGACGTGTCGCGAGCGGAAAAGAGTTTCATTCCGCCGGTCGATTTGGCCATCTCTGGAAACGCACCGTGATCCGGCGCTACGACCGGAAGACCGGCTGCCATTGCCTCAAGGGCGTAGATGCCTTTTGGTTCTAAGAAATCTGTGGGGACTGAAAAAATATCGATCGAACGAAGAAACTCGAGCTTCTGTTCGCGTTCAATCGTTCCTACGTGGTCCACATGTCCTGAAAGTCCAGCACAATGCAGTTTCTCAAACTGTTCGTTAGCAAACTGTTTGTTCTGGGGACTTAGCCATCCCGCAACACGCAACTTCAAGTTGGCGTTTCTGGGGTCTTCCTTGAGCTTGATAAATGCATCGATCAGATGTTGAAGTCCTTTTTCCGGTGCCAAACGTGCTAGATAGCCGATTGTGCAACTCTCGGATTCTTCTTTTTCCGATTTGTCCAACTCCCGAAACAATTCGAAGTCATCCAGCTCCAAGCCAAGCGGAGTGACAAAAAACTTGCTCGGATCAAGGCTTAGATAGTCGCTGATGTAATCACGATAAAATTCAGAGTGGACAATGAATGCATCAACGTGTTTGCCGACTTCGGCGATTCGCTCAAGGCACTGGGTTCTGTACGGTTCGCGTAGAAAATCAAGGAACACATCATCGCCCTGGAGAGTGACAACAATTGGCAACCCAAGTTGTTTCTTGATCTCTTCGCGGATGAGGCGTTCGGCGGGATCGGCGTCGACGACTTCCGCTACGATCAAATCCTGATGGAAGAAATGACCCGTTATAGCTCCGGGTTTTTTCTGCCGCTCCACAATCGCATTGTCGGCCCTTATTTTCAGAAGTTCGCCACCGAACAGCAGAAGGCGCGGTTCATGCCGGGCATTGTGTCGGGCGAGACCATTCTTGCGATCGGGATCACCGAACCGGGCACCGGCTCGGACATGGCCGGCATCCGCACGCGCGCGGAGGACAAGAGCGATCACGTTGTGCTCAACGGCGCGAAAACCTACATCTCCAACGGCCTTTTGGCCGACATCGTGCTGGTGGCCGCGCGCACCCATCCGGAACACCCGCACGCCATGGGGCTGTTCATTGTCGAGCGGGACATGCCCGGCTTCCGACGCGGACGCAAATTGAAGAAACTGGGGCTGCACGCGCAGGACACCGCCGAGCTGTTCTTCGAGGACGTCAAAGTGCCCAAGGACAACGTGCTCGGTCAGCCCCATGAGGGGTTTAAATACATGATCACGGGCCTGGCCGAAGAGCGGCTCGCCGGCGCGGTCGCCTTCATGGCGCGGGCCGAGCACGCGTTCGACATCACGCTGGCCTACATCAAAGAGCGCAAAGCGTTCGGCCGGCCGGTGGGCACCTTCCAGAACAGCCGCTTCAAGATGGCGGAGATGCGCACCGATCTGGACATGGGCTGGGTGTTCACCGACCACTGCACCAAGCTGCATCTCGACGGAAATCTCAGCGCGGAGGTGGCGGCCGAGGCCAAGCTAAAAACTTCTGAAATCGAGGCCGAGGTGGTCGACACCTGCCTGCAACTCCACGGTGGCGCCGGCTACATGGACGAGTACGAGATTTCCAGGCTATACGCCGACGCCCGCATCAGCCGAATTTACGCGGGCACGTCAGAGATCATGAAAGAGATTATCGGTCGCGGCCTCGGTCTGGATGAGCGGGCGGCCAAATGAGGGCGACCCGATGAGCGCGGCCACCGACCGCATGAGCACCGACGAGGCGATGGCCCTGTTTGACGAACTGGCGCCGGCCACAGCCGAACAGATGATCG
>JBCCKZ010000662.1:0-3744 GCA_039027135.1 Planctomycetota bacterium | reverse complement strand
GACTGACTCAGCTGGCGAAACTCGCTCCTCAAAGACACAGGTGCCGCTGCGATTCAATCCGATTCAATCGCGGATCAATGTTGATGCCAATGCTACCGACGATAATTCACTTTCAGTCCAGGTGAACGTCTCCGGCATGTCATCCGAACAAACAGAGACCGGCACATTGGTCGTCTATCGACACTCCCCCCCAGCAGAGGTTGACCGCTTCGAAAAACAAGACAGCGAAAATTACCAGCCGCTTTCACCAACAACATGGCCCAAAGTCGAAGTCATGCGAAAAGAAGCGACCGTCGAATCTGGGCAGGAGCCGTCGTTTGATCTGGATCTAAAAGCCGGTGACTACTCGATTGAGTGGCAGGTCATACACGATGGCGAGACGCTCTCCTCGGCATTTGCCACATCGACTATCTGGCCAACGCGAGAAAGTATTCCTGAATTCAGCTTCGGCCTGCCTCTTCGAGTCTGGCTTTCTAATACGTCGATGGAACCCGGAGGCAAAGTCGACCTTCGCTGGTCTGCCGGTCACGACAATGCTCACGTATGGGTGGAGGCCACTCATCGCAACCAACCCCTTGAAATCAACGACGAGACCGCATCGGGATGGAACAAAGGACCAGACCAGAGCGGGCTACTAACGATCCCGGTAAACGAGTCGATGCGAGGCGGGATCCAAGTATCCGTTTGGTGCGTCCACCAACAGCAATTGCATCAAAAAGTCTTCAACATTTCAGTTCCATGGACAAATAAGAACTTGAAAATCAAGTGGAAACGTTTCGTTGACAAGCTCAGTCCGGGTCAACCCGAAACGTGGACCGCGATCATCCAACGAAGTCCCGGATTGCATGAAGACAACAAGCTGACCCCGGCCGCAGCTCATATGATCGCAACACTCTATGACGCGTCACTAGATGCCTTTGTCGAACATCGATTTAGCAGCCTTACTGGAGTCTTTCGGCAGAATTACGGTCTCGTGCAACGGCTTTCCTCGACCAACCAGACCCTCTCACTGCAAAGCGTCCAGAACAATCAGAGGTTGAACTTTCTCAACGAACGATACATGTGGCCGAGTTTCGACCCATCGTTGTCGCCGCAGTACGGACGATTTGCGAGAGGCATGCCTATGCCGATGGCTGCCGCCATGGGCGCGGGAATGAGAGGACGATCCATGAACGAAGCCAATGTCGACTTCATGATGGCTGAAGCTGAAGTGGCGGATGCAGTATCGTCGCCGTCGGAGGACTTCGGCGAGCCGGGCAAGCTAGCATCGGGTAACAAATCGGATTTCAACCTAGACCTCGACCAAGTTCCGCTCCGGGAAAACCTGACTGAGACGGCGTTCTTTTATCCTTCAATCATTACGGAGAAGGATGGAACGATAAAGATCTCGTTCACACCGCCTGAAGCACTCACCCAGTGGAACTTCTTGGCCTTCGCACATGACACCGAACTCCGAAGTGGGCAGCTATCGGGCGTAGCGACAACCTCTTTGCCACTGATGATCCAACCCAATCTACCGCGATTCGTTCGGATGGGCGACGAGATTTACCTCTCCGCTCGCGTGACCAACACATCGCCCAGCAAAGTCGTTGGCCAAGCTAATTTAAAGTTGCAACATCCCTTCACTGAAGAATCTGTTGATGCTTTGGTCGCCAATCAAGATTCCCGAAAAGACTTCGAGCTCGAAGCCGGAAGGTCTACATCGCTCTTTTGGCGTTTGGACGTCAGCGATGACTCGAAATTGCTTGACGGCCTGACCTACAAGATTGC
The DNA here is from genome assembly GCA_039027135.1 of Planctomycetota bacterium. Lineage (GTDB taxonomy): Bacteria > Planctomycetota > Planctomycetia > Pirellulales > Pirellulaceae > Rubripirellula. The sequence continues at coordinate 1,974 of JBCCKZ010000662.1, read as the reverse complement.
TGCCTCTGATGGCACCGTTTCAGATGGGCAACGCGGTTATCTGCCCGTTCTCAGTCAACGAGTGTTGGTATCCGAATCGATCTCAATGCCCTTCCGTACAATCGGAAAGCATGATTTCGAATTGAAGGGATTGCTCGCTTCCGATGGCGATCCCGGAATCCTTCATCGTTCGCTTACCCTTCGCGTTGTTTCAAATCCATCGTGGTACGCAATCCTAGGCCTTCCGTACTTAATGGAGTATCCCCACGAGTGCAGCGAGCAGACGTTCAATCGATACTATGCCAACCTGCTAGCCCGTCACATTGTGATATCCAATCCAAAGATTGAACGTGTTTTCAATCAGTGGCGAAAGGCTGGTGACCTCAGAAGCCCACTTGAATCCAATGAGAGCCTAAAGAGTGTATCAATCGCGGAAACACCTTGGGTTCGAGCGGCTCAGAACGAGTCTACATCTCGCGCCGCGGTTGCACGACTCTTTGAGATCAATACGATCGACGCTTCTCTGACATCAGCCCTGAACAAGCTGACTCAGATGCAAAGAGACGATGGATTCTGGCCATGGTTTACTGGTGGACCACAGAACAGGTATCTGACGCTCTACATTGCCACTGGCTTCGCACGTCTGAAACATCTCGGCTTGAATCCACCCACCGCGTCACTCGACCGAGCCATCGCAGCATTGGACAACTGGATGTCTTCGCGGTTCGCCAAGCTCAAGAATCGAAAAGACTATCAGCCAAGCAGTCTTGACGCTCTCTACCTCTACATGCGAACGTTTGAGATCAACCGATTGCCCGTCCCCAAGCAATATCGCGCTGCCTTTGATTTCTATGTGGCCAAATGCCAAACACAGCGAATGAAGCTAGGCTCATTACAAAGTGAATCCCACTTAGCATTGGCTCTACATCGACTTGGCAAGGAGAGTTCCGCGAAAGATATTGCCGAGGCAGTGCTGGAACGAGGAATCGAGAGTGAAGAACTCGGACTTCATTGGAACCTGAACCAGACTTGGTGGTGGTATCAAGCACCTATTGAGACCCAGGCGGTAATCATCGAGATGCTCGATGAACTTCCTGGATTTGAAAGCAACGTTATTGATGCGAAAGCTTGGTTGATCAAGCAGCAGCAAACCAATCGATGGGCGACTACCAAAGCGACCGCCGACGCAATTTATGCGATCATACTACGTGGCGCTGATGAACTAGCCGATGCGTCGTTGACACAAGCGAGTGTTGGCGGGAAGCCAGTCAAAGCCGAGGGTGTGCAAGCGGGATCCGGCTCGTACGACAAGCGTTGGACGGAGGCTTCCATCAAACCTGAAATGGCACGCGTGACGGTGAATCATCCTCGCGACGGCGTCGCCTGGGCCAGTTTGCACTGGCAATACATGAATGACATCGCGAACATCGAAGCGGGCGGTGAAGACTCTCTGGCCGTCAAGAAAGAGCTCTTCATTCGCCGCGGCACACCACAGGGTCCACGGCTGTATCCAATCCAGGGTGATGGCCAAGCCGTAGTGAAGGTGGGTGATGAGATTGTGACTCGAGTGGTGATCACGGCAGATCGCGACTACGAGTTCGTGCACGTTCGCGATCACCGTGGCAGCGGTACCGAACCAGTTGATGTGAACTCAGGTTATCAGTACTCAGGTGGTATGGGGTACTACCAGAGCACTCGGGATACGGCAACCAACTTCTTCATCGGTCGGCTACCAATCGGTCGTCATGTCATGGAGTACTCAGTGCGAGTCCAGCTCGCGGGCACCTATCAAACAGGCATGACTCATGTGCAATGCATGTACGCGCCGGAGTTTGAATCGCACAGCCAATCGATTGAGTTGAAAGTGGGCGGGCAACAATTGGAGATCTCCACCGAATAAGAAAACCCAACTGACCTCCCCTCGGGGGAGGTAAACGCCGACGACATCGTAAACAAACCTCACTCCACGGCATCCGCCGCCACAGCGTCTCGGAG
>JBCCKZ010000661.1:0-3746 GCA_039027135.1 Planctomycetota bacterium | reverse complement strand
CACTGCAGCGTTCATCAGATGTTTCGAGCTGAACACGTTCATCAGTTCCGCGAAAAATTTCCAGATATCAACATCCTGGTCCACCCTGAGTGTCCGCGAGAAGTCAACGACATTGCGGACGTCTCGGGCAGTACTGGCAAGATTATCGATACCATCGAAGCGGCACCTAAAGGGAGCCGATGGGCGATCGGTACTGAGCTGCATTTGGTCAATCGTCTCAAGGCGGAATTCACCGATCTCGAGATCCATTTCTTGTCGCCGGTGATTTGCATGTGCGCGACCATGTATCGAATCGATCTGCCGCACCTTTGTTGGTCGCTAGAAAATCTTCGAGATGGCACCATGGTCAACCAAATCGAGGTCGACGAGGATACAACGAAGTGGTCGATCGTCGCTTTGGAACGAATGCTCGCGGTCAAGTGATTGGCCAGTGTCTCACTTCCCTGAAACGAGGCCGTGCGACTCTGGATTCATTGATTTCCCGAGGTCTACACTGCCACCTCAATGGGCGTGGGCTTCTACAAGGATGACTCAAGCCTCCTTGAACTTGTGAGTTTGTTTATTCCCAAGCAAGTAGAGGTTTCATTTACCTTCACTCCGAGATGGCAAAGCGTTTCAGCGGCCTGGGAGGGGTGTATTCGCACGAGGTTGCCCGGTTATTATTGCTTCGCAAGCCGCTACACGCGTTATCGCAAGCTCCTCCGCGATCCTCCCAAGGGAGGGTGAAATACACGTCCAGACTCACCTCGGGGCGAGAATCCAGCGAATCCTTTCCATCACCCACCAAATCTTCAATGCCCACCTACGATTATCAGTGCGACGCGTGCGGACACACGTTCGAGGAATTCCAGGGAATCAACGATCCTGTTCTTAAGAAGTGTCCGAAGTGCAAAAAGAACAAGCTCAAACGCCTCTTTGGTACCGGTGCTGCGATCGTTTTTAAAGGAAGCGGCTTCTACCAAACCGACTATCGGAGCGAGGGCTACAAGAAGGCTGCAAAGGCGGATGCAAAAGCCAAAGAGGGCGGTGGATCGGAATCAGGTGGCAAGTCAAAATCCAAGTCGTCGACAGAATCAAGTAAAGCATCAGCTAAAAAAACTAATACCAAGTCCAGCAAGAAAGCGGATTGATGAACGAGCCAACGTACTTCCCTCAAGTTGAGGACCTTCACGCCGAGATTGCCGACCGCTTTTGTGAATTGGCGAAACAGTGCGTCGCTGGGCAGGGAATCTTCCGGGTTTCACTGTCAGGTGGCTCGACACCGAAACGTCTCTACGAGATTCTTGCCACGCGAGATCTGCCATGGACGTCCATGCACTTTTATTGGGGCGACGAACGAAACGTGCCTGCGGATCACGACGAGAGCAACCAGAAGATGGTACGCGAGGCCATGCTCACGCCAGCGAACGTTCCGGAGTCAAACATCCACCCTGTCCCCGTCAACGTGGATGATCCCGCTTCGGCCGCTTCGGCGTATGAAGCGACTCTCCGCGAGCACTTTGCTAATGATGAATTCCCGGCTTGGGACTTGGCGTTATTGGGAATGGGTGATGATGCCCATACTGCTTCGCTCTTCCCAGGCACTGAGGCTACCAAGGCATCACTCGCTGGCAATGAAGAACGTTGGTTCGTTGAGAATCATGTGGAGAAGTTCAGTGGCTATCGCTACACCATGACGGCGCCCGCTATCAATTCGGCCAAACAAAGATGGTTTCTCGTCAGCGGCGAAAACAAACGCGAAGCACTCGCTAAGGTCTGGGCTGACGAAGGCGACGCTCTCGAAGCTCCATCGCGTTTGGTTATCGGCGCACAATGGATGGTCACCGAAAACGCTCGGCCGTAACAGGAGTCCATCAAACCTCGAACTTAAACCTTGAGCCTATCCGAATACCTATCAGCCGACTGGCCGTTAGCCCGCAGTTCCCGCTGAAACCGAACGATAGCGAATTTCGGCTGAGTTTCTCGGATAGGCACTCAAACTCCAGTCGAAACCTGCCAGAGATCGCGACACGCCGTCAATATCGAGTTGAAGTTAGAGTTGAAAGCATGGTTCCCTTGTCTACTCAAACGCGACCAGCGAATCGGTTGCACGAACCAACAGGCGGCCATCGGCAACAGCTGGCGATCCCAAGATCTCACCATCTAATTCAGTCTCACTGACGACGGTTGCCGAATCGCCATCATCTTTAATGACAACGATCTCGCCGCCCGAACCACAAACGTAGATTTGATCGTCGATGACTAAGGGAGTCGCCCAGCTACGCTTGATGCCTGTCAAACGCTCTTTCCAAAACACTTCACCTGTCCGGCTATCGGCGGCCGTCAGAATAGAGCTCTTCAGCGAATAAAGGCGATTGCTCGACAACGCCACACTCGCATTGCTTGTGCTGAGCTTGCGATCCTCGAAAAGTTCTTGTGGGATCTTTCCAGTCTCAGGACGGTAACCCTTTAAATCCATCGCCAATAACTTTGAACCTGGCAACATCAGCACATCGCCGTTGGTCGATGGAGATGGAATCGTGCTATCGGGGTAGTCAAGCGACCAAAACGTCTCACCGGTCTCAGGATTCAAAGACGTGACACCGTCGCCCCCTTGGACAATCAACATCGGGGGCTTAGTCGCGACGGCCAATGGCGACGCCCAATTGGCGACTCGGGGTCGCTCAACCTGCCAGACATCCCCACCCGTTTTCAAATCCACCGAGTGGACGAATGCGTTTCCTTGGGATTGGCCAAGAACGAAGACCTTATCACCAATGATCACGGGCGATGATGACATACCCAAGTCGTTGCCGGTTTTTGGATGGTCCAGACCAAGCGCACGAATCCACCGAACTCGTCCGTCCTTCTCAACACATACCAGGTCGTTACTGCTGTAAAAGGCAACGAAACACTCGCCATTGGTCACGGGCGTCGGTGCCGAGCCAGCGCCGGTGGGATGATGGTGCGGACGCCCCGTCACTTCAATAGCATGCTCAAAAAGAACTTCACCTTGATTGAGAGAAACACCGGTTAGCCAAAGCGTCCTTCCCTCAGGGCCTGAAGACGAAGTCGTAAAAATCACATCACCAGCGACAACGGGACCAGCGACAGATCGTCCGGGAATCTCGATTCGCCACGCGATATTACCTTGCTCTGATGCATCGATCTGTTGCGGTGCTTCACTACCTGATGCTGAACCATCACCGAGAAACCCTTTCCAAACACTCGTCTCCGCACGGACAACACTGGCTGTCGAAGCGAAGATCGAAATCGCAAGCCAAACCTTTGCGTACAAAGAGTGCTTTTGGCTCTTCTTGTTCATCCGCGTTGCTCCTGGTCGATGTTGGGTACTTCCGTGGTGAGATTCATAGGTTTGCCATTGAGGTCCGTCACTCGAAGGCGGAATTGCCAATCTTGCGCCCACGGTTGCGTTTGTTCGTTCTGCAAGATTTTCAGCAAAACAATGTTCTTTCCGTCGCGAAGCGTCACGGTCCCGCTGTATTGATCGAGCATTGTGCCCGCGTGGTAAACCTCATTACTTTGGACTTCCACACCATTGAGCCAAATACGATTGGCGTTGGGCGATTGCAAACGCAGTTGAACTTTTTCGTCGGCCTCGCTAACGATGACCACAGCAGCGTATGCGGTGGCACCTTTTTCCTTATCGAAATGGTCTGCCAACTCAACGAAACCAGTCTCGTCATTGGCATCAACAGTCTGCCAAGAAATCGATCCGTTCTTTCCCTCGAATGACGTCTTTGGTG
>JBCCKZ010000660.1:0-3752 GCA_039027135.1 Planctomycetota bacterium | reverse complement strand
GCCGCGACGCGCTCGATCGCTTGACTTCGGACTCCTTCGAGGTCGTTGTCACCGACATGCAGATGCCAGAAATGGACGGTATGAAACTCATCGAGGCAATGCGACTGGATTATCCACAGATTCCTGCAATCCTGATCACAGGCCGGGGCAGTGAGTCCATCGCCGCGGACGCGCTACAAATCGGTGCCGCAGGCTACGTTCCCAAGGAGAGACTTGGCGAGTTGCTTTGCAATACGATTGTGGAAGTGCTCGGGGCAATCCGTGCCGATGCAAGCTTCGCCGAGCTTATCGGAAAACTGGACCGTAACGTCTTTGAATTTACATTGCCCAACGATGCGGAGCTGGTCAGTCCGCTCGTGGGACTGATCATGCAGATTGGATCGGGCTTGGGCCTCGGTGGAACGCTCGACTTGGTTCGATTCGGGACTGCAGTCGAACACGCTGTCGTCAACTCAATGTACCGCGGAAACTTGCAGCTGGGGCCTTCAGTCACGCCTCCTCATCACGACCTCATCTATGGTGGAGCGACATCTGATCTGATTTCTCGAAGGCAGACTAGTGATCCTTATGACGAGAGACGGGTGTCTGTCAGCATCGATGCAACGCGTCAGCAAATTGATGTAACTATCAAAGATGATGGGTCAGGATTCGACCTTTCAAAATTACCCGATCCAAGTCAGCCTGGATCCTTGGATGCTGATAACGGGCGTGGTCTGGTTCTGATGCGATCCTTCACCGATGTTTGTGAGTTCACTCCGCCCGGCAATGAAGTTCGCTTGATTAAGCGGTTTGCTGACCAGCAAACCGAAGCGAACGGATGACCATGGCTTCTGCCTCTACGGCGTCGACGCCGGTTGCAACATCCACGTTGAAGGGCCATTGAGGTCGAAAACGCCGATCACTAACGGTTGTCCCACGCGTTAGCGTACCGCGATCTTCAACTCTCACCGCCATCGGTTCGAACTCAAATAGATTGGGTTGAAGCGTCGCCAGCATCGCCAATGGGTCGTGAAGTGGAATCAACTCCTGACCACGACGATCATGGTACATGCGAATCATGTAGGGCAGCGTGCGGTGCAACAATCGCCCCGCGCCTGTGCTTAGAGACGGTAGCTGTTCGAGTACTTCGACGCCAAAGGCGACCGACTCGGTCACATCAAGCGGGATCATTAGCTTTGTGGTGGGTGAACTAAGCACTTCGCCGGCGGACACCGGATCGAAATACATGTTGTGCTCTGCGGAGGGAGTGGCATTTCCAGCCGCCGTGATTGCCCCGCCACTGATAATAAGTCGATCGATCTTATCAATCGCCGCGGGGTCTCGCCTGAACAACCTGGCGACGTTGGTCAACGGCCCAAGGCACACGATCGTGACTTCATCGGGATGGGCATGAATCAAATCAGCCATCACTTTTTCGCTCGAGGTCTCATGCTGCCGTTGAGCGACATCGACTTCGAACTCGCCCAATCCTCCTGGACCATGAAACTCGAGGTCGTCTGACACCGGCGCTCCGTCAGGTTTCTGTGCTGCACCGATCCTTGGATACCTGGGCGGATCCAGCTGGTTGATGATCGCGTGCACATTCGCGGTCGATGTCGATGCGGGAACCGTCCCGGTGGTCGCCGTGACCGCAAGCACCTCCACCCGTGGATCAAACACTGCCATAGTGATTGCAATGGCGTCATCAATGCCAGGATCGCAATCGATGATAATTTTTCGAGGCATGCCGTATTCAATAGGCCCTGGGTGGTGTGTAATCCCTTCGTTGTAATACTTTTGGTGGGCAGCGCTAACAGCGGAGTGGCGTCGGATGAACGAAAACCTAATCTTCGAAGCAATTTCTCAGGCCAAAGCCGGTAAAGACCTGGACTCGGAAACAGCCTCAGGTGCGATTGACGCGATGCTGAGCGGCCAAACAGATGATGACTCCATCGCCGAGTTACTATTGGCCCTAAAACAAAAGGGCGAATCGGTCAGCGAGCTGGTTGGCGCAGCCTCGGCGATGCGGCGTCACATGACTCGGATTTCCCATGACCACGAGGTTCTGCTAGATACCTGCGGAACGGGTGGTGCGGGTTCGGGCACCTTCAACATCTCAACAGCAATCGCCATCACGGCGTCGGCTTGCGGAGTGGCGGTTGCCAAGCATGGCAATCGTAAAGTCTCCTCAAATACTGGCTCCGCTGACGTCCTTGAAGTCCTTGGCGTCCCAATGCAGGACAACGCGGACATCGTTTCAAAATCGCTTAATCAGATTGGCATTTGCTTTTGCTACGCTCGCGCTTTACACCCCGCCATGCGTCACGTTGGTGCCGTACGCCAGAAGCTTGGTGTGAAAACGCTGTTCAATTGGTTGGGGCCGCTTTGCAACCCCGCGGGCGCAACACATCAACTCCTGGGTGTCTCTAGTGAAGAGGGGGCTGAGAAAGTTGCCTCGGCTGTTCAACAGCTTGGCGTCAAAGCCGCGTGGGTCGTACACGGTGAAGATGGTCAGGACGAGGTTTCTCTCGCCGGAAAGACATTGGTCTGGAAAGTCGATGCATCTGGCATAGAAAAACAATCTATCGCACCGGAGGACTTTGGCTTGGCAAAAATAACCGACCCGAAGAGTATCGAGGCATCTGGCCCTGAAGCATCGGCAGAGATCATCCGAAGCATCTTTGCCGGCCAAGCTGGTGCCCCGAGGGACACGGTCGTCGCGGGCACCGCATGTGCCCTCGCCTTGGTCGGTCAAGTGAGCGACCTGAAAGAAGGGGTCGCTGCGGCCGAAAGTGCAATTGACTTAGGTGCCGCTTCGATGAAGCTCGATAAACTTGTCGAAACATTCAAGGGCTAGGTCTGGGCCGACGCATCCGCATTAGGCGACATTGCCTTCGGTCAAAAATCACCTTCTTCGCAATGCACCACTAGCGTCTTCCGCCAACTGAGCTCGCTCAAGCTCTTGCTGAGGAATCAGCCTGGCGGCGACCGCTAAGAAGTCTCGAGAAAAAATCGGAGATTCATGCACGGATGCTGCGGTTCGATGCCACAAACCTAGAAACAGACGCTTCTCTCTCGCATTCACGCGGAATCTAACCATGCGACTTACGCTGCGAACGCTTCTTGCCTTTCTGGATGACGCACTTGATCCCGAAGATGCGGCCGTCATTCGCCAAAAGCTGGCGGATTCGCCTTTTGCGACTTCTCTGGCCCAGAATATCCGCCAAGCGCTCGCAGACACGACACTTTCGGCGCCGCTTCCGGAGGATGCCAGCCCAACCGGTGATGCGAATCTCGTCGCGGAGTACTTGGACAGCACGCTAGATGAACCACGCATCGCCGAATTCGAAAGACTTTGCCTCGAGTCTGGTTCGAATCTGGCTGAGGTGGCTGCCTGCCACCAGATCCTCACGCTCGCGCTTAAGCAACCTGCGGAAGTCTCCGAGGATCTGAGGGCACGACTATTCGAAGTCGGAACGGCGTCAGTTACTTCCGCGGAAACCATTGAACCCTTCTCTACCCCAGTGGGCGCACCGATTGCTGAGCCGGGACCTCCGCTTGCTGGCGAAGCCCCCTTTGCCGATGCGCCGACCGAACCAAAGATTGCTGCGCCAGTGGGAGAGGTCCCACCATTAGGACCGATGGACTCTGGCGTCCACGACGCTTCGAAGCGAATTAAGCAATCACAGTCTGGATCGAGCGGACCCGCCATCGCGGGCGTTTCAGATCCACAAGCGGTCGCTGGAGTGCAACCGGGGTCAACGGCGATTGCG
>JBCCKZ010000659.1:0-3758 GCA_039027135.1 Planctomycetota bacterium | reverse complement strand
GTCAGCTCGGCCTCTCGCTGAACGAGGAAAAGCTGGTGTTCGCGGTGAGGGTTGACGGCAGTTCCGTTGGCATCCCAGGTCAAAGGCGCATTCTTACGGAACTCCCGGTAACGTGATTCGATTTCCCGAAGCTGCGGGTAGAGTTTCTCGGTCGCGGTTTCCATGTACGTCAGCAGCGCCGATCGATTCGACTTGTGCTTGTTGTTATAAAAAGATTGCAATGCATCTGAAAACGCCTTGACGGCCGCTTCGGACAGCTCCTCGCTATAGCTGTCAAAGTGCAACAGCATCACCAGGGACTGAGCGGTCTTTAAGTCGGTAAATTCGGGATCAAGCTCCAAAGCCTCCTCGGTAATCACCAAACGGACAAAATCCTTGAAGCCCTCTTCAAACTGATTGTGGAACGGCTGCAACCTCGCGTCGCTGTAGGCCGTCGCCAACACCTGATCGCTGAAAAGCTGCGACTTAACGACCTCAATGCTCGGAACTCCCCCGACCAACTCGCCGGTCATGGCATCCATCGCAGGGGCACGATCCGACTCAACAATTAGCCGGGTGGTACTTCGAAAAGTATCGTCCAATTGCAGGAATACTACGAACCCGATGGCGGCCCCCAGAATCGCCGGCAATAGCACTGCCCAGCGATATCGCCACATGGCCGCCGGAATGTTGGGGGTTTCTTGCTGCCGCGCCTGATCCCCAAAGGTCGATGGATCGGGACCGGCTTGAGGCGGGTACATGAACGTCGGTTCAGCCTGATTGGGCATCGAAGAGCCAATTGGAACGAATAGTTGAATCGAGACATGGCGAAAAACGCACCCCAGACCAGATCAGCCGGCCTACGGCAACAAACTAGTTTAGGCGGCCGAGGGTGACCGGACTAGCGTCAGGACCTGGTCCGCCGAGCCAAACCCGGACCCGACCCCTCAAAATCCCAACCATCGCCATAGCCGAACGGAAACGGCAGGTCACCCGGAATTTCGCCGCCACCAAATCGACTACTCGACACGTGTTTCGGGATCCTCGTGGTTCGCGCTAAGCTTTCCATATCTTTTCCCGCCCCGCTCGAACCAATTTCGTCGCATTGCGAGTGTCCACGACCAGAGAAGCGTGCTGCACCACAAAGTCATAGTCGAAATCGCTGTGGTCAGTGGCAATCAAAACGCAGTCCATGGCTCGCAAGTACTCGGCCGTCAGGTCCACGCTCTTCAATGATGGTAGTTTCTCATAGCGACGTTTCGCCGGCAGCTCGGGTATGTGTGGATCGCTGTATGACAGGTCCGCGCCCCGTTCGAGCAGAAGGTCCATCAACTCAAATGAAGGACTCTCGCGATGATCATCGACATCCTTCTTGTAGGCCATCCCTAGAATCAGGACGCGGCTTCGCTTGATCGGCTTTCCCAACTCATTCAGCGCCATCGCCAACCGATCGATCACGTAATGGGGCATCCGCGTGTTGACTTCACCTGCCAGCTCAATGAATCGAGTCTGCAAACCCTCGCGACGTGCCAACCAGGACAAATAGAACGGATCAATCGGAATACAGTGTCCTCCCAATCCAGGCCCCGGGTAGAACGCCTGGAATCCAAATGGCTTGGTCTTGGCCGCCTCAATCACGTCCCATACGTCAATCCCCATCTTCTCAAACAAGACCTTCAACTCATTGACCAACGCAATGTTCACGGCCCGATAAGTGTTTTCGAGAATCTTAGACGCCTCCGCTATCTCCGCCGTAGACACCGGTATGACCTCGACAATGGCCTTTTCGTAGAGCTGGCAAGCTAGCTTCGTTGAGACCGCGTCGCATCCACCGACCACTTTCGGAATTCCTGCAGCGCTAAACTCCGGGTTCCCCGGATCCTCTCTCTCTGGCGAATAGGCCAAAAAGAAATCAACTCCGAACTGCAAGCCGTTTGAGTTCGACTCCAAAATCGGCAACATGACATCGCGCGTGGTCGTCGGGTACGTCGTGCTCTCCAAAACGATCAATTGACCGGGGCGCAGATGCTTGGCAATCGCCCGTGTCGTCTCGATCACATAGGTCAAATCTGGGTCACGTGTACCCGTCAGAGGCGTTGGCACGCAAATGAGTACCACGTCCGCATCGGCTAGCCGGGATTCGACCGCGGTGGCTTCAAATAGTTCTCGCCAGCGCCAGTCAGCGATCGTTTCGGAGTCAATATGCTGGATGTAACTGCGCCCAGCATTGAGCGATTCCACCTTGGATGCATCGACATCAAACCCGACGCACCGAAAACCGGCCTGAGTAAAAGCACTGATGAGCGGCAGCCCGACGTAACCGAGGCCAACAATCCCCAAACGCGCGGTTCCGTCCCGCAACCGGCCCGATAACACCACCGCCGAACCCGAACCCAACTCGATGGCGTCCGTCATCACGCAACAAACCCTAATGAAGAAACAAAGAAAGCCGGCCGACATCGGAGTTCCGACGTCGAACCGGCTCATAAGAGCTTAGAACGATACGCTGATCAGAGCAGGATTTCAATCCGGCCCCAGCGAAACGGGAGGCCGCCGCCAATACTGAGGCAACTTCCGAAGCGGCTTCGTCAAACGCAAGAACGGCGGTGGCTTCAGCCCATTAACAATCCAAGCCTGCCGATCTTCCCAGTTAGCGAGCCGCCGATTCGACCAGGATGCATTTGACTGACCGCCAACCCGCATTCGAACTAGGATTTTCGGGACATAGCGCACGTTCAGACAATGCTTATAGAAAAGCCGAATCATCATCTCGTAGTCAGCCGAGGAACGAAAATCGTTCCTGAAACCGCCGTACTGTTCGTAAATCGTACGACGCACGTAGACAGTTGGATGGGGTGGCATCCACCCTAGTAAGAATCGCTTTCGATCAAATCGCCGCTCCTCCCAGTAACGAACGACTTTGGTCGCACAGCTCGCCTCAACGTAAACCAAGTCCGCATACACCGCGTCGACACTCGGATCTTCGAATTCGGAACAGACTCGCGACAAACACTCCGAATCAGTTAACATGTCATCGGAATGCAAGAAACCAATCACACCCCCCCTAGAAAATTCAATCCCCTTGTTTAGAGCATCGTATATTCCGTTATCACTCCCGCGTCGAACACGCATTCTTGGGTCATTAAATCCCATAAGGATTTCATTGGTCCCATCATCCGACATGCCATCAACAACCACGTAGTCGAGCCCTGATTCTGTTTGCTCCAATACGGAGACAACAGCGTCACCGATAGTACACCTGGCATTTCGAACCACCGTAACGACAGAAACCTTACATCCATCCGTATCAGCCGCCCGCAAAGCAGATTGTCGATTGTCGATCTCAGAACCTAACACGTGACAATTTAGCTACACACCCAGTCCACATCGTCCAAAACACTATTCCATAATTCGCAATCGATACGCGTCGACCTATGAAAATCGAACAGCAATAGCTCTACTGAGCGCTCTCCCCACTTCCCAAAGCGAATTTAAACGAGGGCGCTCTCTACAGAGCGAGTGAAGGCTGCAGCCATTGAACCACGGCGATCGCATCAAAAGTTGATTGAAGTATTCGGCTGTGGGTTGCCTGGGTGAACCCCTCTTGTGAAAGATTGCGTGGTTCCCTTGGACGCACGCCCTGCAATGGAGATGGCCATGCTTTCACAAGTTGATCTGTTTCACGACTGTTTTGACCGTGTTGTTGACCCACGCGTTGTTGGCCGCACGAAGCACCCGCTCAATTCGATTCTGTTCCTCGTCGTTGCAGCCATGATCGC
>JBCCKZ010000658.1:0-3759 GCA_039027135.1 Planctomycetota bacterium | reverse complement strand
GCGATTAACTTGCTTGCCGCACAGAGCGCACTTCAGAACTCGCTTAACAGTTTTCTATCAGCCTCTTTGGATTACTACGCTGCCCGTTTGAGACTGTTTCGCGAGCTGGGTGTGATGCAGTTGGATTCATCAGGAAGCTGGATCGAAGACGCCGTGCAATTCACGCCCAGCGATACAGCCTCAAGTATTGACCAACCCGTTGAGCTTCTCCCCCCCGAACTTCCCTTCCAAATGCTCGAAGTGGATGAGTTGCCGCGAGCCGATGGTGCAAACTCGCGTAACGGAATGTTGCCAAATCAGGGCGTGATCGTTTCATCTCGTACCATGGGAACGCCGTCCAACGGCGGAGACTCCGAGGTATCAATTGTAAGAGTTGCCGAGAAGATCAAAGCAGTGTCGTCCAATCCATGATATTATTGGGCGGTCGGATCTCAATCATGGATTGAAGCTTAGGCTTCAAGCGAATCAGGCTTTCTGAGAACGCTTAGTCAGACCACACGCTCACGCTCAGTGGGTGTTGTTGGGACGTTCATGATCGAGGTCGCCAGGCCTTGCTACCGAGACCGGTCGCATGCCGTTCATGCAGCTCGAAAAGAGTAATAGTGGACCTAACCCTCCCGGATGCTGAGGGCGGAGTCCGTCTGTCTTACTCATCTCAGGCCGCAATTCGTATTTGACTGCGATTCGCCCATAACTATCAATGCCCGACGATCCTTATACTCCATCGAGCCCCGCGATAACGGGCAAGCCTGCAACTGAGCGAACGCTTGTTCGGATTGTCGTGATCATTGGACTATTGGCGATTCTCGGAGGAGCGACGGCGGTAGGACTGTCTACCGATTCGGTATCGAGCAACGACTCGTTGTCGACCCACCGCATAAGCCGAGGAAAGCTCACCGTTTCGGTTACCGAACAGGGAACGCTCGAGAGCTCCAACAACACCGAAATCAAATGCAAGGTTCGCGGATTCAGCGTGGTCACCTACGTTGTCCCCGCGGGGACCGTCGTTGAGGAAGGGCAAGAACTTGTACGTCTTGATACGAAGGTTATTGAAGAGCAACACAGTCTGACGAAGACGAACACGTTCATTGCCCAAGCCACGCTTGCAGAGACAAACGCCAACGTCGAAAAGGCAAATATTGCTATCGAGGCCTATGAAAAGGGCCGCTACCGCTCCCAGCTACAAGCACTTGAAAAAGAACTGGCAGCACATAAGCGAAACCTCCGCAATGCACGCGAGATGTACCAGCGTTCGGAATCACTATTTCGCCAGGGTTACGTGACGGAGCTGCAAGTGCAAGGTGATGCTTTCACGGTCACGCAGGCCGAGCTCGAACTAAAAGTGAAAGAAACCGAGATCAAAGTGCTCAAGGAGTTCACTCGTAAGATGCAGATGGAGACGCTCAACGGAAACAAGACTGCCAGCGAATCCAAGCTCGCGGCCGATCAAGCGGGACTGGCGATGGAAATGAAGCGCCGAGACCGGGCCGCCCAAGAGCTTGAAGATTGCATCATCCGAGCCGAGTCTAGCGGTCTGGTCATCTATCCATCAGCCGCATCATGGAAAACAACACCTGACATCACTGAAGGTGCGACGGTTCGAAAAGATCAGGTACTATTGCTCATGCCCGATCTGACACAAATGCAAGTCAAACTGGGTATACATGAGTCAGTCATCGAAAGAGTACGTCCCGGACTCAAAGCCATCGTGACGCTTCCCGATCGAACACTGGAAGCCTCTGTCTCGGAGGTCGCTTCCGTAACTCGCCCCGCTGGTTGGTGGACGGGTAACGTTGTCAAGTACGACACCGTCATTGAACTACCATCGAATGAGGGTCTCAAACCGGGCATGACAGCCGAGATTGATGTGATCTTGGCGGTTCACGAAGATGTTCTGACCATCCCCGTTGCAGCCGTGGTCGAAACCGAAGATGGCAAATTCTGTTGGGTTAAGACCGCTGAAGGTCCACAGAAACGACTGATTGAGCTAGGTGATAGCAATGACGTCTTTATTGAAGTCATCGCGGGTTTGAATGAAGGTGACGAGGTCGTCTTGAATCCGATCGCCCTGATCAAAGAGGCGGAAGAGCAAGCACGCCTTGTACCTTCTTCCTCGAACCAAAGCTCTACTCCGCAACCCGAGGTTCGAGAGAGCCAGCCGTGAAAGTCATTGGATTGCTTGTGGCGGTTCTGCTTTCGGTCGGATTCGCTGTTTCCTCATTTGTGTCTCCGGGTGATTCGGCTTCGAAGATCGATCCGAGCTACTTTCACACCATTTCGCGTGGCGAACTTGTTGTGTCACTTACCGAATTGGGCACCTTGGAAAGTTCCAATAACACGGAAGTGAAATGCCGCGTTCGCGGAGACAACACCATTACGTTTGTGATCGAGAGTGGTACTGAAGTTGAATCCGGCCAAACGCTCGTACAACTTGAAACCTTGGCTATTGAAGAAGAGATCAGCGAGAGAACCAAGTTTTATCACCTCGCCGAATCTGGAGCTGCCCGTTCGGCGGCGGACGTTGAAAGGTCCAAGATTGCCATCTCGGAGTACGAAGAAGGACGTTTTGTTTCGGAGCTAGCAGCGTTACAGAAAAACCTTGCTGTTGCCGAATCGTCTCTTCTCAATGCCAAGAATCGACTCCAGCATTCCGAGATGCTCGCGCGAAGCGAATACACTAGCGATCTGGAACTTGAGGAAAAGGAGTTTGCGGTCAACCAGGCCAAGTTGACTCTCGATCTCACAAAAACACAAATCGATGTCCTCAAAAACTTCACAAAAAAAGAAGAGCTCGTGCGGCTCAAGGGTGAATTGGATGCAGCCGAAGCCACTCACAAAGCCAATGTAGAACGGGCTTTAGCAGATAAGAAACGGCTCAAGAGGGCCCAAGAGGAATTGGATGACTGTACCATCGTCTCTTCACGAGGTGGGTTGGTCATTTACCCCACCGGCGAGGAATGGAAGGATGCCCCTGAGATTGAAGAGGGCGCAACGGTGAGAAAGGACCAAACGCTGCTCCTAATGCCTGACCTGTCGCAGATGCAGGTCAAAGTGGGCATCCACGAATCGGTTGTAAAGCGAATGCAGGTTGGCATGAACGCGAATGTCAAACTCAATCGACAATTGCTGCCCGCCGAGGTGTCCTATGTTGCTTCAGTGGCCAAGCCCGCCTCATGGTGGACAGGAAATGTCGTCAAATACGACGCGATCGTATCGCTGCCCTCGGAGACCGCCGGAATGAGACCCGGAATGAGCGCCGAGGTCGAGATCATTCTCGCCCAATACGATGACGTCTTACTTATACCGACAGCGGCGTGCGTGGAAGTCGATGGTCAATTTGTCTGCTGGGTCCAGAAAGACACCCAGGTGGAGCGGAGGGAACTCGAAATCGGGGATAGCAGCAACATGTTCTTGCTAGTTGAAAGCGGGATAGAAGAAGGAGAACGGGTGATCCTTGATCCGCTGGCCAACATCGCCGAAGCCCAAACCGAAGTCGCACGGAGTTTTGACGATGAACCAGTGTTCTAAAAGTTTGGACCTCAGAACAGCATCGGCGAATATCGATGTAGCGAACGTCTCCAAGACCTTCGGCGGTAAGCACAGACATGCGAGATCTTACGAAGCGAAAGTCGCCAAGACCTTCGGCCCGATAGACCAGTGGGCCGAAACTCTTGGCGAGTTCCGCTACTCCGAGGCACCTAAACGGGCCGAAACTCTTGGCGATTTTCGCTACGTCGGGTTCCCGATTTTCAAGGGACG